>PNNP01000001.1 GCA_013824325.1 Thermodesulfovibrio sp.
CATTCTGTCGTAACGGTATATGTTACCGCACGCATCCGCGTGCTGACAAATAACTCAACATCTTGCTTTCGATACAGATGCCTCACACATTGCTGGAAATTTATGAATTGTTAGGGTTAAGTTATACTCTATCTATATGGAAAACGGGCAGAGGTTTTCAGCTTTATACAGCAGGGACTTCAGGCTTTTCTGGTTTGGACAGATAGTATCCCTCTCGGGCACATGGATGCATTCACTTGCCCAGAGCTGGCTGGTGTATTCATTAACAAAATCCCCCCTTTATCTTGGCATAATTGCATCGCTCGCCTCACTGCCAATTCTCTTGTTTACATTAATCGGCGGTATAATTGCTGATAAATATCCCAAAAGAAGCATTCTTATTATTACGCAGCTTCTGTCTGTGCTGCCTGCACTCTTTGTCGGCATTCTTACTGATATGAATATCATTACAGTATGGCATGTTGGAATAGCTGCTTTTTTCTTGGGTACGGTGAATGCATTTGATGTACCCGCGAGACAGGCTTTTCTTGCAGAAGTGGTCAGTAAAGGAGACATTACCAATGCAATTGCCCTTAACTCTGCGGCATTCAATGGAGCAAGAATTATCGGACCTGCAATAGCAGGATTTATAATTGCCAGCATAGGCATTCCGGCTTGCTTTTATCTGAATGCAGTGAGTTTTGTTGCGGTGATTTTTGCCCTATGGAAAATAAGCTATAGGGGAGCGGTAACAGCTTATCACAGGGGCATTATAAATGATATAGCAGACGGCTGGAATTTTGTTATAAAGACAAGGTCCGTTTTATATATCATGTCTTTGATTTCGGTATTCAGTCTTTTCGGCATTCCTTATATTACGCTTCTGCCTGTACTCGCTGATGAGATATTAAATACGGGCGTTAAGGGTTTCAGCTTTTTAGTTTCTTCAGCAGGCGTCGGCTCTTTTCTCGCTGCCATGATGATAGCTTTCAAAGGAGAGGTTAAACACAAGGGGGTTTATATTTCTTTCTCGGGATTTATCTTTTCAATAGCTATTTTGGGTATCTCATTTTCAGAAAGTTTTTATTTCTCCATGTTTCTTATTTTCTTTGCAGGATGGGGGATTGTGAGTTTTTTAGCCATGGGCAACAGTTTTATTCAGCATGCTGTGCCTGATTCTCTGAGGGGAAGGGTCATGAGTTTTTATACTCTGGTTTTTCTTGGTTTTATGCCACTGGGCAATGCCTTTATAGGTATTGCTGCTCATTTCTGGGGTACGATTGTGTCATTAAAGGTTTTTGCAATAGTATGCATACTGGGTAGTATAATATTTATGAAATTCTTCAGAAGGAGTCATTAGCTTGAGAAATGCAGATGTATTATTTGAGTTAATTGTCAAGATATGAAACTTCTTGCAATAGAAACTTCAACAATGCTCGGCGGCGTGGCAATAGTGGATGAATACACACTTGTTGCAGAATCAAGAATGAATGTGAAAGTCACCCATTCAGAGCGCATAATGAGTGAGATTGACCATGTTCTTATGCAGTCCGGGTTGAATATAAATGATATTGATGTTTTCGGTATAGCGATAGGTCCCGGTTCATTCACAGGATTGAGGGTCGGGCTCAGTACTGTAAAAGGGCTTGTTTATGCTACCGGTAAAAAGCTTGTTTCGGTTTCAACACTTGAGGCATTTGCATGGAATGTGCCTTTCAGCAGTCATCAGGTCTGCCCGCTCCTTGATGCAAGGAAAAAAGAGGTTTATGTCGGCTTATTTAGGTGGGTTGACGGGGATTTTATCAGGGTTATGGAAGAGAAGGTTGTCAGAATAGAAAATCTCCTGTCGGTGATAAACTGCCCTACAATTTTTCTTGGAGAAGGGGCGATTATTTATAAGGAAAGCATAGAGAATAAACTCGGTAATATTGCCCTTTTTGCCCCTCCTCAAAAGATGGTGCCTTCGCCCTCAAATGTTGCATATCTGTGTATGAGGAAAGCTAAAAGAGGTGAGTTCAGCGACCCTGTCAGCCTTGTGCCTTTTTATCTAAGAAGGTCTGAGGCGGAAACAAAAGGTAATGGTAGTCATTGAACACTATATTTATTCGCGAGATGTATCCTGAGGATGTCCCTGATGTTGTCAGTATTGAAAGGGACTCTTTCAATACGCCTTGGTCTGAGACATCGTTTTACAGTGAGATATACAGCAGGTATTCAATAACAAAGGTTGCCGAACTGAACGGAGCAATTATCGGGTATATAATTGTTAAACAAATTGCCGATGAATGCCATTTGCTGAATCTGGCGGTCCGTTCTGATTACAGAAACAGGGGGATTGCAAAAATGCTTCTTGATAATATTTTTGATGAACTAAAAATGAATAAGTGCAGGTTCCTTTATCTTGAAGTAAGAGTATCCAGCCACGCAGCAAGAAGATTATATGAAGGATCCGGATTTAAGGTTGTCGGGATGAGAAAGAATTATTATTTACATCCCACAGAGGATGCGGTTATTATGATGCTGGAACTTTAAATGCTCTTGCACATTTTTATATCAATTTTTGGTATAATTGCAACGTTTGATTTTCAACAGTCAAATATGCAAAATTATCTATAAAAAAAGTGCTTTGGAGGTCTGTAAATGCCGCTTTATGAGTATGTATGCAAGAAGTGCGAGGAATCTTTCGCTGTACTGCAATCTTTAAATTCTTCGGAGAGTAATACTAAATGCCCCAAATGCGGCTCCGGCAATGTAAAGAAAAAAGTTTCGTCATTTAGTTATTACTCATCTGTATGTAATATCCATTCCCCTTTTGGCTCATCAAAGGGTTTTGGCGGGGGGTGAGGCTCTTCCTTCTGAACCGTCGGTTCAGTATTTGTTATTTTAGTCCAAGCATATTTATTCTATGAGATAGGCATCCGGCTCCGAAACCGTTGTCTATATTTACTACTGCTATCCCCGGCACGCATGAGTTGAGCATCGAGAAAAGTGCTGTAAGACCTCCGAAACTTGTGCCGTAGCCAACAGATGTCGGCACAGCTACTAAGGGTTTATCTGTTAACCCGCCAACAACAGAAGGCAGTGCACCTTCCATTCCTGCAACAACCACATATACTCTGGCTTTCTGGAGCAATTTCTTATGATTAAGCAGGCGATGAAGCCCTGCAACCCCGACATCATAAAGTCTTTCGGTTTTGCTGCCCAGAAATGATGCGGTAACTTCAGCTTCTTCAGCAACAGGTATATCGGATGTGCCGGCAGTGATTATTAAGATATTCCCTATTTTATTGCGGGATTCACCACAGAAGATGATTTTTGACTCAGGATAGAATTTTGCTTTTTTCAGTTTTAACTCCCTGTACATTTCTTCTGAAGCTTTTGTAATAAGAAACCGCCCGCTTTTCCTGAGCATTGAGCGGGCTATTGTTATCACATCTTCTGTTTTTTTGTTTCTGGCAAATATTACCTCGGGGATATCGGTTCTTATCCCCCTGTGATGGTCAATCTTTGCAAAATCAAAATCCTCATAAGGCAGGTGCTTCATAATATCAAGTGCCTTATCAATGGATGTTTTGCCGCTTTTAACATCAGCAAGGACTGATTTTAATTTTTTGCTATCCATAAAACTCTGATTTGAGCGAGCGGTTCATCAAATCTCTTACCACTTCAACAGGTGACTTGTCTTTATAAAGGGTCAGATAAACCTGTTCTGTTATCGGCATTTCAATGCCGTGACTTTTTGAAAGCTCATATGCAGAAAGGGTGGTAGTCACACCTTCAGCAATGTATTTTGTCTGGCTTATTATATCTGAGAGTTTCAGCCCCTGACCGAGTTTGTAACCTACTGTATAATTTCTTGATAAAGGACTTGTGCAGGTTAAAAGCAGGTCTCCTATGCCGCTCAATCCAGAGAATGTAATTTCCTTTGCATTCATCCTGATACCAAGTCTTGTTATTTCAGAGAGTCCCCTTGTTATCAGGGCAGCCCTTGCATTATAACCGAGACCGAGACCGTCACACATCCCTGAAGCAATGGCGATAATATTCTTAAGAGCACCGCCGATTTCAACACCGATAATGTCATTATGCGTGTAAACCCTGAAATAGTCTGTATTGAATATTTCCTGCAGAAGCAAGCCTGTCTTTGTATCCTTTGTTGCAAGGGTCACTGCTGTAGGCTGTTTTGCTATAACCTCTTTTGCAAAACTCGGTCCTGAAATTACAGAAACTGGTTTGTTAAATATTTCCTTCAGTATCATGGAAGGCGTCAGAGAAGTATTTATCTCTATGCCCTTGGATGCGCTTATTATTATGGAATGTTCATTGATGTATGATTTGAGCTGGCTGAAAACATGTCTTATATATTGTGTCGGCACAACATTTAAAATATACCGGGCTTTTGCTACATCCTGAATATTATGTGTAGCTGTGAGCATTGGAGGCAGTTTTACATCAGGCAGGTAAATATGATTTATCCTTTCCCGGTTTATATATTCTGCCAGCTCCTCTTCATGAGTCCAGAGTGCTACATCATATCCTTTTTCCGCTAAGATGGACGCAAGGGTGGTTCCCCAGCTTCCAGCACCTATGACTGATATATAACCCATAGAGTTAAAAATATAACAGAAACATTTTTATTTGGCAAATTTAATTGCTTCCCCGCAGGTCATAATGTAAATTTTTAGTATGAATTTTACCTTGACAGCAGGCAGTATTCCATATAAAATCAAAGCCATGAAAATTACAGCCCTGTGCCTCTGTTTTATTATTCTATTTGCCTCCGCATCCTTTGCCCTTAATGTTAATGACAGCGCGCCTCTATTTTCTCTCAGGGACAGTAGCAGCAAGATTTTTTATTTAAGCGATTATACAGGCGTAAAAGGGCGTAACACAAAAGGATTAATCATTAATTTCTTTGCCTCTCACTGCGAGCCGTGCAAACATGAACTGCCTGTTTTAAACTCTCTTGTAGATGAATTTAAAAGCAAAGGCATAAAAGTTGTGATAATCGGCTACAGGGAGGATTTTGACAAGATTTTTGAAATGCTCAATGAGATTAAGGTTGACAAGCCGATAATCCTCAGTGATGTATACGGCAAGGTTGGCGAGAAATACGGAGTAAAAGGCTTGCCGATGACTATCTTCATTGGGGCAAACGGCAAGGTGAAAGACATTATAAGAGGAGAGCTGCCGAATATAGAAAAGGTATTGAGAGAGAAGGCTGGCAGGCTGTTGAGATAATCATTTAACCGCATTTTAATGGAAGGCATTATGCGCAAGGCTTTAACAATTTTCATTATCCTTTTTGTATTTGCATCCGCATCCTTTGCTGCTGAAAGGAAGAAACAGACAATAAAACGTGTTGAAACACACATAGCTGTTTTTGACCTTGAGATAACAGGCAAGGTTGACAAAAACATCTCCCGTCCCCTTACCGAAAGCATAAGACTTGAAATCGTAAAGACAGGCAAATACGAAGTTATAGACCGCAGCAATATGAACAAGGTACTTACCGAGCAGAAGTTTCAGAAGTCAGGCTGTGTTTCAGGAGAATGCATAGTTGAGGCAGGGCAGTTGCTTGGAGTTGGCAAGATAGTTATCGGCTCTGTGAGTATAATCGGCAGCACATATTATCTGTCTCTTTCACTTGTAAATGTTGAGACAGGCAAGATAGAGTTTTCTTCTGAAGACAAATGCAAGTGTGAAGTTGATGAATTAATAGAATCGAGTAAGCGGCTAACAAAGAGACTGATGGGCGAAAGCGCAGGAGAGCCTGTCAAAGAGCCAACCCAAAAGAGCTTTTCACTTGAAAATATTGAAAGAGAGGCAAAGGAAAAAGAAAAGAAAGGAGAGGCAGAAAAGGCTTTATGGAATGCAAAGATGCAAGAGATGAAGAAGGCATTTAATCAGGTAATTGAATATGAAAAGAAAGATGTAAAACTACAGCAGAAGGCTGATGCATGGAAATACTTCTTAGAATCCTTCACAGAAGACAACCCTCATTCCAAAGAAGACGATGAAATGAGGAAAAAAGCAAAAGAGAAAGAGGAATACTATCAAGCAATGTCAAAAAGACCAAAAGACTGGGGCAAGGCTGTCACAGACACCACAGGCTTAGAAATGATCCTTGTCAAAAGCGGGTGTTTTCAGATGGGGAGTGATGGCTATTATGCCCATGAAGTCTGCGTAGATGACTTTTACATTGGCAAATATGAAGTAACACAGGGGCAATGGAAGGCGATAATGGGGGATAATCCATCACGTTTCGAAGACTGCGGAGATAACTGCCCTGTTGAAAGCGTAAGCTGGGATGATGTGCAAGAATTCATAAATAAACTTAACCAGAAGACAGAAAAGAACTACCGCCTTCCAACAGAGGCAGAATGGGAATATGCCGCAAGGAGTGGAGGAAAAAACGAAAAATGGGCAGGCACAAGCAATCAATCAGAGCTTGGGGAATATGCATGGTATAGAGAGAACTCAGGAGATAAAACACATCCAGTGGGACAGAAAAAGCCTCCTAATGGACTTGGTATATATGACATGAGCGGAAATGTATGGGAATGGGTGAGTGACTGGTTTGATGTGAACTATTATAAAAACAGCCCGAAGGATAACCCTAAGGGGCCAAGCAGCGGTAGTTATAAAGCGCTTCGCGGCGGTTCCTGGCGCGACGATGCGGGAGCACGCGTTCTGCGTATCGGCCAGATTTCGACCTCGGCGGGTACGTTCCTAGCAGCTGGCGCGGCAACTACGGTTTTCGGTTGGTGAGGACTCCGTAGTATTTAAACTTTGAACTTTTACGCTTTGTCTCTTTTGTCTCCTCTCCCTTGACCTCCGCCCAACCCCTCTAATTTGAAAATTCACAAAAACTTTGGTATGATATACACATATAATTACACATATATGACAGGTGAGGTGCAAAATGAAAAGAACTAACATAATGCTTACCGAGGAGCAGCATAAATCATTAAGTGCTTATGCTAAAAAGGAGAAAAAGAC
This sequence comes from Thermodesulfovibrio sp., assembly GCA_013824325.1. Classification (GTDB taxonomy): domain Bacteria; phylum Nitrospirota; class Thermodesulfovibrionia; order Thermodesulfovibrionales; family Dissulfurispiraceae; genus PNNP01. The sequence continues at coordinate 6,982 of PNNP01000001.1, forward strand.
TCTTGGAGAGCTTGTCCGTCAAGCGCTGAATATTAAATACAAAAAGAGGGATGTGATAGAACACAGAAGATTGATAGCAGTCGAGGCTTACAAAGAAGGTTTTATAAGCATTGGCAAGCTGTCAGAAATTCTCGGAACTGATACTGTTAGCATAAGGCTTTACTTAAAAGAGCATGGCATTTTGATCAATACTCAGGGCATTGACGAGATTCGGAAAGATATAGCTAATGCCTAAAATTGTTTTTGACAACTGTGTATTGAGCAACTTTGCTCTGTCAAACTCTCTGCATATCATTAAAAAGCTATACCATAACAATTCATATGCCACTGATTTTGTTGCTGCAGAAAACATAAGGGGAGTCCTTAAAGGTCATAGCAGACTTTTAAAGATAAGGGATGCGATTAAAGAGGGCTGGCTCAAGGAAATAGCAATGGAAGGCGTAAAAGAAAGAGCCCTATTTGAATCCCTTTCCGTATCACTCGGTTTTGGCGAGGCGTCGAGCATTGCTGTTGCAAAAGCAAGAGGTTGGGTTTTTGCTTGTGATGATAGAGCGGCAAGAAGAGAAGCAGTCCTTTTGCAGGTGAAGCTTACCGGAACTATAGGCATACTAATAAAGGCAGTGAATAAAAGAATCATTAACTCTGATAAAGGAAACGAAATATTAAGATTAATGATTAAAAATGGTTTCCATTCTCCAATTAATTCTCTATCTCTTTTTTTGCCATTGTCAATGCACTGATTAATTCATCTATATCCTTTTCTGTATGTGAGGCAGTGACTGTAAACCTTATTCTCGGTATCCGGACAGTCGGGGGCCTTATGGCAGGGGCATATATTTGATGCTCTTTCAACTCCTCTGAAAGTTTCATGGTTGCTTCTGTATCACCTACAACAACAGGGATTATGGGTGTTTCACTGTTAAGGGTATTGAATCCCATATCCTTTAAGCCTTTGAAGAGTTTTTCCCGGTTATGCCATAATCTTTTTACCAGAGCCGGTTCTTCCTGTAATATTTGCAGCGCAGTGATTGAAGCAGCTACTACACACGGGGGCAGGGCTGTTGAATATATAAATCCTCTTGCTGTGTTTATAAGCCATTGTATCACATCTTCGCCTGCAGCGATAAATGCGCCCAGAGAGCCGAGTGCCTTTGAGAATGTCCCCATCTGGATTATCCATGGCTCGGGCTTGATATTAAAATGGTTTAATGCTCCGTATCCTCCGCCTAAAACCCCGGTTCCATGTGCATCATCTATATAAAGGATTGCATTGTTATGCAGGCAGATTTCATAAATTTCTCTTAGTGGCGCAATATCGCCGTCCATGCTGAATATTGTATCTGTTATGACTATTCTTCTATTTCTATGTTCCTTTTCAATTAACTCAGACAGATGCTTCACATCCCCGTGCCTGTAAACCGCTTTTTTTGCCCTGCTCAGCCTGCATCCGTCAATAATGCTTGCATGGTTCAGTTCATCGCTGAAAATAATATCGCCTTCACTTGCGATAGCAGGAATGACGCTGACATTTGCCGAGTACCCTGAATTGAATATCAAAGCAGCATCTGTTCTTTTAAATCCGGCAACCTTTTCTTCAAGTTCCCTGTGCAATCCGGTTCCACCTGACAGCAGTCTCGATGCACAGGCGCCAAATCCGAATTTATCTATCGCTTTTTTTGCAGACTTCCTGATGTGAATATTACCCGAAAGACCGAGATAATCATTTGAAGAGAAGTTTATGTATTCAATACCATTTATTAATATCCGTGAGCCGTACTCAATAATTTGTGAAAGGTCAAGCTCAGTTTCTTTAGAATTATCACTTGCATAATTCAGTGCATCACGGTCATTTATTTTTCTCAGCATACTTCTTTTTATTTTTTTTATATCTTCTTCAAACATTTTTACCCACCTGCAATGCTCTATATGTAGTATTAATTATGCAATATACCCACATTATATTGAGAAAAAGATAAAAAATTAAAAAAATGATTTTTTTCTTGACAATATCCTCCTTTTCTTTTATTATTGTGGTAAAAGGTGGTAGAAGGTGGAGGGAATGACCTCATTTTTAGGTAAATATTACTATACATTAGATCCAAAAGGGAGAATCATAATCCCTGCTCCTCTACGTGAAATCATCCAGTCCAAATATAACAATTCAAAACTATATATCACAAATGCACCGTTTGACAAGTGTCTTCACATATATCCTCTTGAGGAATGGAGCAGGCTGGAAGAAAAGATAAGGTCTATGCCGACGATGGAAGACGCTGTGCAATACCTGCTGAAACGTGTAGTAGCTTCTGCCATGGAATGCGGACTTGACAAACAGGGAAGAATCTTAATCCCTTATGAACACAGGCAGGATGCCGGGATAACAGGCGAAACTGTAATAGTAGGCCAGCTCAACAAGATAGAGATATGGGATAAGGCAGAATGGGATGCTGTAACCGACCCGAAAAAGGTTGATGCAAAAACATTTAAAACGACTCTCACGGGATATGGCTTTTAGAGAATAATGCATGTCCCGGTTTTATTAAATGAAATTATGGAGATGCTTGCATTGAAAAAAGACGGAATCTATGTGGATGCAACTGTAGGCTTTGGAGGACATGCGGATGCAATAGTGTCCCGTATCGGTCCTTACGGAAAACTTATCGGCATTGACAGGGACGGAGATGCCATCAAATATGCAAAAGAAAAGCTCGGCAATGACAGGGTGTATCTCAGAAAAGGGGTTTTCTCAGAACTTAAGAAGATACTTCTGTCAATGAATATCAAAGAGGTAGATGGGGTGCTGTTTGACCTCGGTGTATCAATGTTTCAGTTGAGAGACCCCAGCCGGGGGTTCAGTTTTTTATCAAATGAAAAACTTGATATGAGAATGGACGCTTCTCAAGAATTGACAGCATGGGATGTTGTAAATATGTATTCGGAGAAGGATATAGAAAGAATACTGAGGGAATATGGTGAAGAGCCGTTTTTCAGGAGAATAGCAAGAAAGATTGTCAGCAGGAGAAGCATTTCAACAATTGATACGTGCGCAGAACTTGCAAGTCTGGTGGCAGGGGTTTACGGCAGAAGGGGCAGGATTCATCCTGCGACAAGGACGTTTCAGGCATTGAGGATAGAGGTGAATAAAGAACTCGAAGAGTTAAAGAAGGGTCTTGCTTCCGCTGCAGAAGTGTTAAAAACGGGCGGGCGGTTATGTGTTATTTCATATCATTCACTTGAAGACAGGATAGCGAAGAATTTCATCAGGGACAATGTTAGGGAAGGTTTTTTGAGGATGCTTACAAAAAAACCTTTGATTCCGGGCTCGGACGAGATAAGGCAGAATCCTTCGTCAAGGAGTGCAAAGTTAAGGGGGTGTGAGAGGATATGAGGCACAGGAAGAAAAACAGGCTGACAGGGATTTTGAAGGTGTTATCCGTTCTTTTATTTATTCTCTCAATCTTTACGGTTGTCTGGCTGAGGTCAAGTCTTGTCTCCCTTGAATATAAAATCAGCAATCTTGAAGCAAAGAAGACCCAGATGATGAAGGAAAAGAAAAAGCTTGCAGCAGAGAGGGCGGCATTATTGTCAATTGAAAGGTTTGAGAAAGTCGCTGCAATCGGGACTCATTTCGCTTTCCCTGACAGGGTAAATGTTGCGTATGTGAGAAAGGCAAGGGATAAAGGACCATTTAAGGTGTCTTTATCAGCGTCTTCAAAGAAGGATTCTTTGAAGATTGTTCAGTAATGACATGATGATACGAAATATTCGTGTCTCAATGAGACACGAAAGGCAATTAAAATGTAAGTTATACCAAGAGATTATTCCTTGTGAATAGAAGAACTGTTATACTGGTAACAGTAATATCCTTCAGTTTTCTCGCTGTTCTTTTCAGGCTTTCCGATATTATGCTCTTAAATCACGGTTGGTTTTCTGCCAAGGCAAGAGTTCAACAAATTAAAAAAGAAGTTGTGCCTGTCAAGAGGGGCATTATTTTTGACAGAAGGGGCAGGGAGCTCGCTATCAATCTTGAGACCGAGTCCGTTTATTCCAATCCTTCTGAAATTTCATCGCCTGATGATATCTCATCAGTTTTGTCAAAGGTTATCAGTCAGGAACCTGATATCATCTTTGCAAAACTGAATTCGGACAAAAAGTTTAACTGGATTGAGAGAAAGCTTGATATGGAGAGAACCCAGATGATAAAAGATATGAAAATAAAAGGAATCGGATTCCTTCCTGAAATGAAAAGATTTTACCCGAAAGGGGCTCTTGCTTCGCATATTATCGGCTTTGTAAATCCTGATAACAACGGACTCGAGGGCATAGAAAGAAAATATGAAAAATACCTCTCTGCAAGGAGTGAAAATGCATATATGTTGCGGGATGCAAAGGGCAATATCCTTTCAGACGGACTCACGAAGGAGATAAAAGGGAATAATATAGTTTTAACCATAGATGAAGGACTGCAATATATTCTGGAAAAAAATCTTGATGCTGCCATGCTGAAGTGGAAGGCTGCATCTGCAACGGCAATAATGATGGATCCTTACACAGGTGAAATACTGGCTATGGCAAACAGGCCTGCTTATAATCTGAACAATACCTCGGAAGCTGATATGCATCAGATGAGAAACAGGGCTATAACAGATTGCTATGAACCAGGTTCAACCTTTAAAATAATAGTTGGTGTTGCTGCGCTTGAAGAGGGCGTTGTAAATCTAAGGTCTAAATTTGATTGCAGCGCAGGACATGTAGATGTAGGAGGCAACAAGATAAGGGATTCACACAGGCACGGTGTTCTTACATTCGAGGAGATTATACAGAAATCTTCAAATGTGGGAACAATAAAAGTAGGACTTAGTTTAGGCAAGTCAAAGATATACGATTACATCAAGAAATTAGGATTCGGAGAGAAAACAGGAATTGACCTTGCAGGTGAGGTTTCAGGCATAGTGAGGCCGCCGGAACGGTGGTCGGGAATGTCAATAGGAGCTATTTCAATCGGCCAGGAAATTGCCGTCACACCTCTTCAGATTCTAAGGGCTTACTCGGTTATTGCAAACGGGGGCTTTCTTGTAAAACCGTATGTGGTATCGGAAATCCTGTCCCCTGAAGGAAAGGTTATTTATAAAACCGTTGCTGAAACTGAAAGGATTATCTCCGAAAAGACCATAAATACTTTCAGGGGAATTCTTAAAAAGGTTACAGAAGACGGAGGAACTGCAAAAGGTGCTTCAGTTGCAGGGAACCAGGTTGCCGGCAAGACAGGGACAGCGCAAATTATAGACCCGAAGACAAAAAAATACTCAAGGGATAAGTTCATCAGTTCTTTTGTGGGCTTTGTGCCTGCAGATGAACCAAGACTGGCGATGATAGTAGTTATACACGAACCGAAGGGACAGATATACGGCGGGGTTGTTGCAGGCCCTGTTTTCAGGGCAATTGCAGATGAAGCACTGTCTTACTTGAGCGTGCCGAGGGATGATTCAGCGGCTAAAGGGTTGTTACTTGTTTCATCTCATTAATAGAGGGAATTATTCAATATGAAGGTAAAAGAAGTTTTAAGAAAAGATTTCAGTGTAAAGGGTGATATTGACAGGGACATATCCGGAGTCGCATATGACTCAAGGAATGTAAAAAACGGTGATTTGTTTGTTGCCATAAAAGGCGAGAAGTTTGATGCCCATGATTTTATCGGGGATGCGGTTAAAAGAGGTGCTGTGGCTGTTGTATATGAAGACGGGAAAAAAGATTTATCGGAACTCATGAATATGGATTCAAATATAGTATGGATTGGCGTTAAAGATTGCAGGGATGCACTCGCAGCTATCTCAAGCATTTTTTGTGAAAAACCTTCTGAAAAGGTTCCAGTAATTGGCATCACAGGCACAAACGGCAAGACAACCACATCCTATCTGATTAAATCCATAATGGAGAGATGGGGAAAAAAAGTCGGTCTTATAGGAACAATTAATTATATGATAAAGGACATGGTATATGATGCTCCGCATACCACGCCGGAATCGGTTGAATTCCAGTTTTTAATCAGAAGGATGCTGGATAATGGATGTGATTATGTTATTTCAGAGGTTTCTTCACATGCCTTATCACAAAAAAGGGCTGATTATACAAAATTTGCAGCATCTGTTTTTACAAATCTTACAAGAGACCATCTGGATTTCCATAAAACAATGGAAGATTATTTCAGTGCAAAGGCAAGACTTTTTACTGAACTTTTATCTGAAGGCAGTGTTGCTGCTATAAATATAGATGACCCGTATGGTGAAATGCTTGTAAATATTCTTGAAAAGAAAAAAGCAAATGTACTGACATATTCTCTGAAAAAGCCGGATGCAGATGTAACAGCTTTTGATATAAAAACAACATTTAAGGAGACGTCATTCAGAATAAAGATGAATATTAATAATGAGATTGTTGAAGACAGAATTATCTCTCCGCTTGTCGGGATAATAAATGTGTACAACATACTTTCAGCAATATGCGTGGCTCAGTCGTTTAGTGTGCCGTTAAAGATTATAAAGGAAGGCATTTTCAAGGTTGGTGCTGTCAAAGGAAGGTTTGAAAGAGTTGACATTGGACAGGATTTTCTTGCAGTAGTTGATTATGCCCATACAGAAGACGCACTCGAACAACTTTTATTGAATACACGTCAGCTTCTCGAAACCTGTACACTTGCTGGAATGCACGGAAAGAAAAGTGCAAAGAGCGAACAGACTTTTCTGCCAGATAGAGGAGAAAGGGGGAGAATAATAACTGTTTTTGGCTGCGGAGGGAACAGGGATAGGGGAAAACGTGCAAAGATGGGAGAGATAGCAACAAGACTGAGTGATTTTGCGATAATCACTTCTGACAACCCGAGATATGAAGACCCCAGAGATATAATAAGCGATATCGAAATGGGCGTAAATAACGATAATTACATTATTGTACCTGACAGGAATATTGCTATCAGTATGGCAGTGGAACTCGCATCCTCAGGAGATATTGTACTTATAGCAGGAAAGGGACATGAGGATTATCAGGAGATACAGGGAAAACGCTATCATTTCAGTGACAGTGAAATACTGCTCAATGCAATCAGTGGCATGACCACTTTATCTTCAAACAAAACAGACGAAACCGACAAAAAAACAGGCGTTATTAGATGTTAAATGTTATGGACATAATAAAAGCAACAGGCGGGAAGGCTTTTTTCAAAACAGAGTCCGTTTTCTCAGGTGTGTCCATAGATTCAAGAACTATAAAGGAAGGGGAATTATTTATTGCATTAAAGGGAGACAGGTTTGACGGTCATGACTTTGTGAATGATTCTCTGAAAGTTGGCAGTGGAGCTATTGTAGATTCAAAATTTAATAATCAAAATCTAAAATTTAAGGATAAGACAGTTATTCTGGTTGATGATACTTTAACAGCCCTGCATCATTTAGCTCGGTATATGAGAAAAGGATTTAGCGGGACAGTAATCGGAGTGGTTGGAAGTAACGGCAAAACAACTACCAAGGAACTTATTTCATCAATTCTCAGCACAAAATTACATGTTCTTAAGACAGCAGGAAATCTCAACAATCATATTGGGATGCCTCTTTCCATTACAAGAATTGAAAAGGATACCGATGTCATGGTTCTTGAAATGGGTACAAACAGGACAGGTGATGTAGATAAGCTTTGCAGCATTGCAAATCCTGACATCGGTGTAATTACAAATATAGGATATGAACATCTTGAGGGATTTGGCTCTCTTGATAAAGTCCGGGATTCAGAATTGGAGATACTTCCATATTTGAAAAAAGTCATTCTGAATGCTGATGATTTATTTCTCAAGGAAGGCGTCATTCAGAAATTCAAAGGAGAAATTATATCCTTCGGCATTAAATCTGCCAATGCAGATGTGACAGCAAAGGATATTGTTTTTTCAGACAGGGTTGCAAAATTCTTTCTGTGTATGGATAAAGATAGTATTCTGATAGAATCAAGACTGCCGGGACGTTTCAATATATACAATTCCCTTGCAGCAGCCTCTACCGCACGTGCTATGGGATTCAATCACCACGAGATAAAAAAAGGACTGGAGTCCTTTGAAGGCGTGGAGATGAGATTTGAGATAAAGCAATATGAAGGCATTATGTTTTTGAATGATGTTTATAATGCCAATCCATCTTCAATGGAAGAATCTATAAAGGAACTGATAAGGCGCATTCAAACTGATACAGGTGGAAACAGCGGCAATAAGAGGGCTATTGCTGTGCTGGGCGATATGCTGGAGCTTGGCGAATACAGCATCACAGCTCACAAAAATTTGGGGAAGTGGATGTCAGGACTTCCGGTTAACTTTTTTATCGGTGTTGGCTCTTTAATGGCATCGGCTGTTTCTGAATTCAAAGGCAGTGGAATCTGTAAAGACACTCCGGAGGATGCAGCAAGAGAGTTAGGCAAAATGGTCAGGGAAGGGGATATAGTGTTGATAAAAGGTTCACGGGGTATGAAAATGGAGAAGGTTTTGCAGGTGATGGGAAAGGAGATTTTTAAAAAACAGTCTGTTCTTTCAGGGCAGAGAGGGGAGTAATATAATGCTTTACGAATTACTTTACGGCCTGCATGATTATTTTTCTCCATTCAATGTATTCAGATATATAACATTCAGAACTACACTGGCAGCCCTTACAGCTCTTATGGTCACATTTATTATTGCTCCGCATTTTATAAGATGGCTGAAGAGAATCAGCATGACACAGCAGATAAGGGACGATGGTCCAACAACACATTTATCAAAGGCAGGCACACCCACAATGGGTGGCATCATAATATTGATAGCGATTACGGTTTCCATGCTTATGTGGGGAAACTTCAGAAATGCCTATATATGGGTAATGATGATATCCCTGCTGGGCTTTGGTGCAATTGGATTTGCAGATGATTATCTCAAGTCTGTTAAAAGAAATCCAAAGGGGATGAAGGCACTTTACAAGTTTGGTGCACAGATGGCTCTTGCATTGATTATCTCCATATTTCTCTATGCAAATCCTGCAGACCCGTATACTACTGTGCTGAGTGTTCCCTTTTTTAAGAAGTGGCTTTTTGACCTCGGTCTTTTTTATATACCTTTTTCGATTTTTGTTATAGTCGGTTCATCAAATGCTGTAAACCTTACAGACGGTATAGACGGGCTTGCTGTTGGACTTGTTGCCATCGCCACTCTTGCCAGCGGCGCTCTTACATACCTTTCAGGACATGCTCAATTCGCCAGATATTTGCAGGTTATTTATCTGCCGGGAACCGGGGAACTGACAGTATTCTGCGGTGCCCTTATCGGCGCTGCACTTGGTTTTTTATGGTATAACGCCTATCCTGCCGAAGTCTTTATGGGAGATGTCGGCTCCCTTGGACTGGGAGGAGCACTTGGCACACTCGCTGTAATTACTAAGCATGAAATAGTACTGGCTGTGGTAGGAGGCATATTTGTGATAGAGACCATTTCAGTTATTCTGCAGGTTGTATCATTCAAGCTTACCGGCAACAGAGTTTTTAAGATGGCTCCTATACATCACCATTTTGAACTGAAGGGATGGTCAGAGCCAAAGGTAATTGTCAGGTTCTGGATTATCGGAATAATCCTTGCTTTGTTCAGTCTCGCAACTTTAAAGTTGAGGTGATTAATGGGACAGCCGCCAGTCGTCAGTTATCAGTCGTCGGCAAAAAAGATATTTTTTGTCATAATATTTTTTCTGTTCACCATTCACTGTTCACTATTCACTGCCCATGCCGGTGAAATCTCTGCAAAGGCAGCAGCGGTTATAGATTCTTCAACTGAAAAAATACTTTTTGCAAAGAATCCCCATTTGAAACTTCTGCCTGCAAGCACAGCTAAACTTATGACAGCGATTGTAGTGCTTGACAAAATAAATCCCGAATCAATTTTCACTATCAGCAAAAGGGCTACAGGCGTACCTTCTGTTGCTCCCAGATTAAAAGCCGGTGAAAGATATACTGCAAAAGACCTTCTGTATCTTGCCCTAATGAGGTCTGTGAACAGTGCTGCTATTGCTCTTGCAGAGGCTGTTGCAGGTTCAGAGGATGCATTTGTCAGAATAATGAATGAGAAGGCATTTAGTTTGGGCGCTGAGAATACAAGGTTTATAAACGCATCAGGACTGCCGGGACCTGACCAATATATAACCGCCTTTGACCTTGCAAAGATTATGAAAGAGTCGCTTAAATATCCCCTGATAAAAGAGATAATTTATACGAGGACATACAGAATTTTCACAACTGAGGGAAGGTGCATTTTTGTAAAAAACACCAATCTGCTTTTATGGAAGGACGATGAACTCCTCGGCGGAAAGACAGGTTATACAAAAACAGCAAAACACTGTTTTGTCTGCGCTGCTACAAAAGGGAAGCATACTTTTATTGCAGTTGTTCTGGGTGAATCTACAAGGGAAAATCTGTGGCAGGATACATCCGCGCTTATATCAAAGGCTAATGAAGTTGTGAGCAAAGATGCAGAACCGATGATTTATTTCAGCAGTGTAAGGGAAAACCCTGCACCTCTAACATCATATAATGAACGCAAAACTCCCAAGAAGTATAAAAAAACAGGTTACAAAAAAATCGGAATGGTTGAACCTGTTGAGAAAAATCGCAGCATAAAAGGTTTCAAGAAATATAAAAAGAAACAGGGCAGCAATGTTGTCGTAGCAGATAAAAAGAGGGTAAAGAAGCCTTTGAAAAAAGATCTTACGGCACATAAACAGGGGTTGTCAGAAAAGTCGTAAGGGACGTGAAATAAATTATGATAACGGATTTCAAGGGAAAGAAAATTACAGTTGTGGGTCTTGCCAAGAGCGGTGTTGGTGCAGCCAATTTGCTTTCACGTCTTGGCGCCAAAGTTACCGTTACGGACATAAAAGGAATAGAAGACGTTCAGACATATCTAAAGAAGCTTAATTCAGGCATTAACCTTGAACTCGGAAACCACCCTTCATGGTTGTTTGATGATGTTGACCTTATTGTTATTAGTCCCGGTGTTTCTTTGGATAACTCTCCATTCAAGGTTGCAGCGGAGAAGGGGATAAGGGTAATCGGGGAACTGGAACTGGCATATCAGGTGATAAAGCAGGATACGGGATACAGTCCGTCTCGGGCGGATCAGGATTCAGGATTAAAAATACAGAAACCTGAATTTCTGTCTGTAACCGGCACTAATGGAAAGTCAACAACTACCGCCCTGCTTGATGAAATGCTTAAAAATGGCGGGTTTAATACCATCCTGTGCGGCAATATAGGCCCTGCTATTACAGATGAAATTATGAAATACGGATTCAAAGTACAGGATGCTCAATTCAGCAAAAAGATTGATTACATTGTTACAGAGGTGTCGAGCTTTCAACTCGAAACCATTGACAGTTTTAGGCCGAAAGGGTCAACAATATTGAATATAACGCCTGATCATCTTGACAGATATCATCTAATGGATAGATATATTGATGCTAAATGCAGAATATTTTTGAATCAGGAGGCAGATGATTTTATTGTATTGAATGCCGACGACCCGTATACAAAGAAAATCGAAAAAGAAAAATTAAAAACAAAGAATAATCCTCCGCGGATATTTTACTTCAGCAGGCAGAAAGAAGTTAAGGGGGCATATTACAAAGATGATGTTATCCATTTCAATATCCCGGACATAGCGGAATCCTTTCCCCTTAATCACGAATCCTTCAGAATCAAGGGAGTTCATAATATTGAAAATGCCATGGCAGCATCAATTATGGCTTTGCTGTGCGGTTGTAATATCGATGCAATATCCGACACTCTGAAAACTTTCCCTGGACTTGAACACAGACTTGAATTTGTACGTGAGATAGATGGCATACAGTTCATAAATGATTCGAAAGGTACAAATGTGGGCGCTGTTATGAAGTCCCTTGAAAGTTTTAACAATCCTGTAGTACTGATAGCAGGAGGAAGGGATAAGGACAGTGATTTTTCCATCTTAAAACCGCTTGTTAAGGATAAGGTAAAGGCACTTATACTTATTGGAGAAGCCAGAGATAAAATCAGAAAGGCAGTGGGAGGAGTCACAGAGGTTTTTGTGGAAAATGATTTTAAATCTGCGGTATTGAGAGCAAAATCTGTGGCTGCAGCAGGCGATGTGGTTCTCCTGTCGCCTGCCTGTGCCAGTTTCGATATGTTTAAAAATTTTGAGGACAGGGGCAGACAATTCAAAAAACTGGTGACGGGAATATGAACCAGCAGTATGACAGACTGATATTGGTTATCGTTGTTTTTCTTATTCTTATCGGGCTGATGGCTGTATATAGTTCCACCTCTGTAATTTCTCCTGATGTTGTGGAGAAATTACAGAAAAAAGGTGCGGTAGTAAGTCAATTCGGTTTTGTCAAAAAACAGTTATTTACCGTGCTGCTGGGAATGATTGCCATGTTTATCGCCTGTAAAATTCCTCTAAAATATTTGCGGAAGATGGCAATCCCCCTGCTTGTTCTATCTCTTGTCTGTCTTTTGCTTGTCTTTACACAATTTGGAATCAGTGCCGGAGGTGCAAGAAGATGGCTCAGGTTATGGCCCTCGACTTTTCAACCCTCGGAACTTGTGAAATTGTCCATGGTTGTGTTTTTGGCATGGTTCATAAGCAGGTCATATTTCAAAAAAGACAGCTTTGTATCTTTCATCATACCTATCAGCATAATGGCAGTATTTCAGGTTATATTTTTGAAACAGCCTGATTTCGGTGCTGTCATGAGCCTTGCCCTTCTCACAATATCATTGCTGTTTATATCAGGGATAAAATTGCGCTATTTGCTTTCACTGGGAGCCCTGAGTATACCTATTATTATCAAGTTAATATCGGAGCCTTACCGCTGGAAAAGAGTTACAGCCTTTATTGACCCATGGAAAGACTCTCAGGGTAGTGGCTTTCAGCTTGTTCAATCATTTATAGCGCTTGGCAGCGGAGGCATCAGAGGGGTAGGCCTCGGAGAAAGCAAACAGAAACTTTCGTTCCTGCCCGAGGTGCACACAGATTTTATATTTTCCCTGATAGGCGAGGAAGTGGGTTTCATCGGTGCGGCTTTTGTTGTACTTCTTTTCATGATACTCTTTCTTCGCGGTATTGCCATAACCCGCAAGATAAAAGACCCGTTTGCATATTATCTTGCTTTTGGAATATCAATAATGATAGCAATTCAGGCGGTCATCAATTTTGCTGTTGTTACGGGCATGGTCCCGACAAAAGGGCTCCCTCTGCCGTTTATCAGTTACGGCGGCTCTTCATTGATTGTGAATATGATTGCCATCGGGTTGCTGCTGAATATTTCAAGAATGACCGGACATAAGGCAGATGATCAGGAAAAGGAGTTCATCGACAGTGATAATCCGGAAGACAGAGATTTTTCGGCGGATAAACAAAGGCTGTTAAACATCAGCCGCTATTCAAAATGGAGCAAAGGGTATGGATATAGCCGTTACAATAAAAACCTTTTAACAAACTGTGAATTATCCGGGCACAGGTGATGAAGGTAATAATCGCAGGCGGAGGAACCGGAGGACATGTCTTTCCCGGCATTGCCGTAGCAGATGAATTTAAAGAGAGGGGCTTATCAAGAGAGTTATTTTTTGTCGGGACAGAACATGGAATAGAGGCAAAGGTTGTTCCCCGTGAAGGCTACAACATAAAGTTTTTAAAGGCAGAGGGGTTAGTCGGAAAATCCTTTTTTAAAAAAATTAAGGCTTTATTTACATTTTTTCTGTCTTTTCTAGGTTCACGCCGGATACTTAAATATATCAAGCCGGATATTGTTATCGGCGTAGGCGGCTATGCATCTGTCGGTATGGTTCTATCAGCCCATTTTAAAGGTATTCCCACGATGATACTCGAACAAAACTCCGTGCCCGGCTTTGCAAATAGGTTTCTTGGCAGGTTTGTGAATGCGATAGCTGCAACCTATCAGGAGAGTTTATCTTTTTTCCCTAAGGAAAAGACCTATCTGACAGGGAACCCTGTCAGAAAAAAAATATTAAAGAGGGATGAGCATACAGCTTTTTCTGTATTCCCGCTGAAGAAGGGTGTTTTTACTGTATTTGTATTCGGAGGCAGCAGAGGTGCAAGAAAAATAAATTATTCGATGATTGACGCATTGAATTACCTTCTTGATTTGAGACAAAATATTCAGATTCTTCATCAGACAGGTGAAAGTGATTATGAAAAAGTGATGGGGGCATACAGAAAACTTGATTTTCAGGGCATCGTGGTGCCGTTTATATACCAGATGGCAGAGGCATATACAGTGGCTGATATTGTAATTTGCAGAGCAGGGGCTACAACACTTTCAGAGATTACAGCAATCGGAAAGCCTGCCATTTTAATACCGTATCCGTTTGCAGCTGGAAATCATCAGGAATACAATGCAAGGAAACTGGAAGACATGGGTGCTGCTAAAATGGTGCTTGACAGGGATTTAAACGGAGAGATACTGGCAAAGGCTATCAGGGAGCTTTATAATGACGAAAAATTACGAAGAGAGATGCAGAGGGCTGCAGCTGCCTTTGGCAAGATTGATGCAGCGGAAAAGATTGTAAATTTAGCGGAAAGTCTGGTAAAGAAGGAGTAATTGATGTTTAACAAATACAGGGTGATACATTTTGTCGGTATCGGCGGAGTCGGCATGAGCGGGATTGCAGAAGTTCTGCATAATCTCGGATATGAAGTTACCGGTTCCGACCTCAGGGAATCGGATACAACTGAGAGATTGAAGAATTTAGGTGTAAAGGTTCCCATAGGCCATGACAGCAGGAATATAGGCCGCGCACATGTAGTTGTCATATCTTCTGCAGTTTCATCAGATAATCCCGAGGTTATAGAAGCAAAAAGAAAGCTTATACCTGTGATTCCAAGGGCGGAAATGCTTGCTGAGCTTGGCAGGCTGAAATATGGAATACTTGTTGCAGGCGCACATGGAAAGACAACTACAACTTCTCTTATAGCCACCATACTCGGAGAGGGGGGGCTGGACCCCACGGTTGTCATAGGCGGTAAGCTCAAGGCAACAGGGAGCAATGCAAAACTCGGACAGGGTGAATTTCTTGTAGCAGAAGCAGATGAAAGTGACGGTTCTTTTTTGAAGCTGAGCCCCACCATCGCTGTTATAACTAATATTGATAAGGAGCATATGGATTTTTTCAAGGATATAAAAACATTGAAAGAAGCGTTTTTAGCATTTATTAACAAGATTCCGTTTTATGGTATTGCCGTCGTCTGCAGGGAGAATATTCATACACAGGAAATCATTCCTTTGATAGAAAGAAGGATGCTGACCTACGGGCTGTCAAAGGATTCAGATGTTTATGCAAGGAATATCAGATATTCCGATTCGAAAATGAATTTTGAGGCAGTATTAAAAGGAGAGTCCATCGGCACTTTCACCATTCCCATTCCGGGTGTGCATAATGTGCTGAACAGCCTTGCAGCAATAGCAACTGCCATGGAATTACAAATCCCTGTCAGCAGTATATCTAAGGCATTGGGCAATTTCAGCGGCATTCAGCGCAGGTTTGAATTTAAAGGAGAGGCAAGGGGTATAAAAATTTTTGACGATTACGGGCATCATCCTGCTGAAATAAAAGCTGTCCTGAAGGCAGCCGGAGAGTCTTTCAATAAACAGCGTCTTTTTGTCCTGTTCCAGCCCCACAGATATACAAGGACAAGGGATCTTATGGATGAGTTTGCAGAGAGCTTTGGTGATGCCGACAGGTTATTTTTAATGGACATTTACCCTGCAGGGCAGCAGCCGATAGAGGGAGTTAATTCAGAGAATCTTCTTAAAAAAATAAAAGAAGCTGGGTTTAAGGATGCAGTTTATCTTTCCGACAGGTCTGAAATTATTGCGAGGCTGGCATCTGAATTAAAAGCAGGCGATGTGTTAATCACTCTTGGAGCCGGTGATGTGTATAAAATCGGGGAAGAGCTATTAAAGACATTATGAGATATGCTGAATTAAAGGAATACTGTGTTTCAAATAACATTGCTGTCAGGTTCAATGAGCCGATGGCAGAGCATACATCACTGAAAATCGGCGGTCCCGCAGGTATAGCAATATTCCCCGATGAAACTGCCTTTGCAGGCATTATAAAAATGCTTCTGCATGAAGGGATACCCCATGTTGTTGTCGGCAACTGTACAAATATATTGATAGAGGACACAGGGGTAGAGGGTGCAGTGATTTTTACGCATAAAATAAACGCTGTCAGTTCTGTTGGTGAAGATGGAAGCATCTCGGTGCAGTCAGGCTGTGCACTTCAAAAGATTATCAGTCTGTGCGTCGAGCATGGCTTTACTGGAATGGAAGGGCTTGCAGGTATCCCTGGTTCTGTGGGAGGTGCAATAGCAGGAAATGCAGGTTCTTTCGGATATGAAATAAAGGATGTAATAACATCTGTTGATGTATTGACACCGGCCGGCGATGAAAGAAATGTTTCAGGGCAGGAGATTGGCTTTGAGTACAGAAATTCGCACCTGCCGTTAGATTCAATTATTATAAATGCAAATATATCACTTAAACCGGATGACCCCTATGATATTAAAAAAAAAGTTGACGGATTTATTGCTGAAAAAAAATTAAAACAGCCGGTGTCAAAGCATACTGCGGGCTGTGTTTTTAAAAATCCGTTACATGGTTCTGCTGGAAAACTTATAGATGAGGCAGGATGTAAGGGCATGAGAGCTGGCGGTATAGAGGTCAGCATCCTGCATGCAAATTTTTTAATAAACACAGGGGGAGGAACAGCAGGTGATTTTTTAAAGCTTATGGATATTATTGGCAGCAGGGTAAAAGATAGATTTGGAGTAATTCTTGAACCCGAGATAAAGATTATTGGAAGGGGCAGACTGTAATGGAATTGCTGAAGGAGTTGCAAATTTATGATAACCAATAAACGCATAGGGGTGCTTGCCGGCGGCATATCTGCCGAGAGGGAGGTTTCACTCAAAAGCGGAAATGCTGTTTATAAGGCTCTTCTGGGACTTGGATATAATGCAGTTTTAATTGATGCAGCAGAAAATCTGTATGAATCTTTGAAAACCAAAGGCATTAAGATTGCTTTTATAGCCCTGCACGGAGGATATGGTGAAAATGGTGCTGTACAGGGCTTTCTTGAAGTCATGGGTATTCCATATACAGGCTCCGGTGTTTTAGCATCAGCACTTGCTATGGATAAGGAAGCATCAAAGAAGATGTTCATGTATCACGGCGTACCTGTTCCGCCATTTAAAGTGATAAATTTGGAGTTATTATCCGGAGTTAAACCTTCGGTTAGTAGCCTTTGGTCTTTATCTGTTGATTTCCCTCTGCCGTGGGTTATTAAACCTGTCGCTGAAGGTTCGAGCATCGGCGTCAGTATAGTGAAGAATGATAATGAGATAGCCGATGCCATAAAACTCGCATCCTCTTATGGGGAAAAGATAATCACAGAAAAGTACATTAAAGGGAAGGAGATACAGATTGGTATTCTCGGACAGAGGGTTTTAGGGGGCGTTGAAGTAAGGCCATCGCGGGAATTCTACAATTATGAAGCTAAATATACACCCGGTCTTACCCGGTATATACTGCCGCCGGAGGTGGATGATTTAACTTATGATTTGCTTAAGACAACCGGGTTAATGGCACATAATGCGCTCGGATGCTCCGGTGCTACAAGGGTTGACCTCATACTTGATGAGCAAGGCAAAACATATGCCCTCGAAGTGAATACAATTCCCGGCATGACAGAGACAAGTCTTCTCCCCAAGATAGCAGGGCTTGCAGGCATGGGGTTTCCCGAACTCATTGAGGAAATGCTCGGATTAACATTAGAAAGCCGGCAGAGGATTGCCGGCAGTCAGTAATTAGAATGAATTTTAAGGATTGATGAATACCAGAAATATCAGGACATTGCAGAGGAATAAGGCAAAAAAGAGGATAGCATTAATTGTTATTCTCTTTTTTCTTTTTCTATGTATTGTTTTTGGAATATATTTCTTTGCAACGAACTATATGCCTGTGAGAGAGATAGTATTTATTAATAACCGCCATCTTAGCAATGAAGAACTGAAATTACTGGTAAATGTCAGAAAGAATGACGGACTTTTCAGTGTTTCAAATAGCGAGATTTATCATAGACTCAAAAAATCTCCGTGGATAAAAGACGCAGTTATACGGAAGGAACTGTCCGGCAGGATTTTAATAGATGTTATAGAAGCGGTCCCTTTTGCAATCCTGAGCCTGTCCGGCATACCTTATCTTGTAAGCAAGGATGGCGTGATTCTCGAACAGATGAAAGAAGGAACAGTCTTGTTCCTGCCTGTTATAAAAGATATTGCTCCTGATAAGAACAGAGATGCCTATGAGGAGGCGCTCAAGTTTATAAGTGTGCTTAATGACAAAATGGATTTATCCTCCAAGGGAAACATCGAAATAACCGGACCGAGACCGGAGGATATAGCATTTAATATTGATAATATATCCGTAAAAATAGGCAACGGAAATTTTGATGAAAAAATGGAAAAACTGAAATTTGTGATGGCTGAAATAGAAAAAAGAAATATGCTGGTTGAGTCAATAGATTTGAGATTTGCAAACAGGGTAATTATAAAACCTGTGCGTCAGGAATCACGTGCTGAACAAACAGAGATGGAAAATGGCAGCAGAAAAAAGAAAAAGAAATAAAAGTATAATTGTCGGGCTTGATGTTGGAACAACAAAAATATGTGCTATTGCAGGCGAATTAGATGAGGATGGTATTACCGTGCAATCTATATGCTGTAATAAATCAACAGGGCTCAGAAAAGGAGTTGTTGTGGATATTGATACCACGGTGAACTCTATAAAAAGTACGATTGAAGAATCGGAAAAACAGACGGGGACAGGTATAAAGGAAGTATATGTGGGAATCTCTGGAAGCCATATAAAAACCCTCAACGGCTACGGCGCTGTCGGTATAAAAGGCAGAGAAGTAACTCCCGAAGACGTTGAAGATGCAATAGATTCTGCAAGCGCCGTGAATATACCTCTGGACAGGGAGATACTTCATGTCCTTCCCAATGATTTCATTCTTGACAGGCAGGGCGGTATTAAAGACCCGGTTGGAATGGTTGGCAATAGACTGGAGGTTAAGGCAACGGTAGTTACAGGGAGCGTTACGCCCATTCGTAATCTTATAAAGTGCTGCGAGACTGCGGGACTGGAGATAATGGATATAATATTACAGCCGTTTGCTTCTGCAGAAGCAATATTAACACCTGATGAAAAGGTCATCGGGATAGCCCTTGTTGATATAGGAGGCGGGACAACTGATATTGTCGTGTATAAGGATGGATGGATGCGGCATACAGCAGTTTTAGGGATTGGCGGCAATCATTTTACAAATGATATATCTTTAGGTCTGAACCTGCCTTTTAATGAAGCCGAAAGGATTAAAAAGGCATACGGCTCTGTTTTTCTCTCAGAGACAGAGGGTGCTTCCAATATTGATGTTCTGACCATAGATGGGCAGAGGAGGGAGATTCCGAGGAAATATATTACAGAGATAATAGAGCCGAGAGCTGAAGAGCTGATAGAACTTATAAAACAGGAGATACAGATTCTGCAGGACAACGGAATCACTGTTTCAGGTATTGTTTTTACAGGCGGTTCCTCCATGCTTTCAAAGTTTGACAGATTTGCCGAGGCTATTATGTCAATGCCGGTCAGGGTCGGTTATCCTGAATTAAAACCGAAATTCTTTTCAGGCGGGAAAAATCCTGGACCCCATTTAAAATTAAATTGCATAGAAGGACTGGAAGAATATAGCAATCCCATGTATTCCGCAGGTATCGGGCTTGTCTTGTACACTGCTGAATCTTTATTCTCCGGTGAAAAACATATTGTTTCACATCGCGGTTTCAGCGGAACTTTTAATAAAATGACAGGTTGGTTTAAAAATATATTAAAAAAAGAAAAAAATAGGAGGTAGGCATGTTTGAATTACAGGACTTTGAAAGACCTGCAGCAAAGATTAAGGTACTCGGTATCGGCGGCGGAGGAAATAATGCCATTAACAGCATGATAGCCGCTAATCTTTATGGCATAGAGTTTATTGCCATTAACACCGACAGCCAGCATCTTGAAGCATCTCTGGCACCTGTTAAGGTACAGATAGGGGTGCAGCTTACAAAAGGACTTGGCGCAGGTTCAAATCCTGATATAGGAAGGCAGGCAGCCATTGAGGATAAGGACTCATTAATCAGCTGTATCGAAGGCGCGGACATGTTATTCATAACATGCGGCATGGGAGGCGGGACAGGTACCGGCGCTGCCCCCATTGTTGCAAGCATTGCTAAGGAACTGGGTATTCTTACTGTCGCTGTTATAACAAGACCTTTTTATTATGAAGGGAAAAAGAGGGCAATAAATGCAGAGGCAGGAATAAATGAACTGAAGAGATATGTGGATACCCTTATAGTTATACCCAATGACAAGATTCATCTTGTAGTGGAAAAAGGTACTCCCTTGCTTAAATCATTTTCTATTGCCAATGATGTATTAAGGCAGGCAGTGCAGGGCATTTCCGACCTGATACTTGTTCCCGGACTTATAAACCTTGATTTTGCCGATGTCAAGACAATAATGGAAAAAACCGGCAGGGCTGTTATTGGTATGGGTGTCGGCATAGGTGAAGGCGGTGCATTTGAAGCAGCAAAGAAAGCTATATCCAATCCCCTTCTTGAAGAGACATCCATTGACGATGCAAGGCGTATTCTTATAAATATAACCGGAGGTCTTCCCCTTTCGCTTGATGCTGTTCACGATGCTGTGGCATTGATTCATGACTCTGCACATGATGATGCAAACATAATTTTAGGCGCAGTTATAAATCCTGACATGGATGACAGTGTAAGAGTGACGGTTATAGCTACAGGACTTGAGGAGAGGGTTGAAAGGGTTGAACTTCCGGAGATAAAGAAATGGACACCAAGGAAGGAACCCCTTGTCCTCAAAGGCTCTGAAAGGATATTGTCAAAAAGACTTAAAGATTTTTTAAATGAATTGCCAAAAGTGCCGGATAAAACAGCAGAAGCCCCTCCTGAAAAAAATCCTCTTGAAAATTCTTATGAGGAGGCGAAAAAATCTCCGGAGAATTCTGTGGTAAGTGAAGACATTAAAGATGTGTATGAAAAACGGCCTGTACAGCAGAAGCAGCTGCTTCCTGTTGAAGATGTATATGATATCCCAACATTCCTGAGGAAAAAGCTGTAATGTCTTCAAGTGTTCTGTGTGATGGGTAATGAATCGCAGGCTCATCGAGAAGGCAGATGCACTGCTTGCAAAGGAAAAAGGCACCGTATTCAAAGAACCGGGAGGGAAGGTAAATATATGTCTTGTTTATCCGAATACTTATCATGTAGGCATGTCAAATCTCGGTTTTCAGGGCATATACGGTTTTCTGAACAAAAGGGATGACATTGTTTGTGAGAGGGCTTTTCTCCCTTATGATGAGGATATTGATGAGCATATAAGAACAGAAACCCCTATTTTTTCTTTTGAATCCAAAAGGCCATTACAGAGTTTTGACATAGTTGCATTCTCTATCTCTTTTGAAAATGATTATCCGAACATAATCAAAATACTGGATATCTCTAAAATCCCTTTGCAGTCATCTGAAAGAAATGAATACCATCCTCTTTTGATAGCAGGCGGCGTCTGTGCATTTTCTAATCCCGAGCCAATTGCACCTGTTTTTGACATTCTTTTTATCGGAGAAGCAGAGGAGTCTTTGAACGAATTTTTTAAAACATACGGAGAGGGACACGATAAAAATGAAATCAAAAGACAAGCTTTGCAGATTGAAGGCATTTACATTCCGGAATTTTACAGGATTATTTACAACAGCGACGGAACAATATCTGAAAGGATTTCTTTATATAATGCCCCTGAAAAAATAAAAAGGACATATCTTAAAGATTTGTCATCCTCTGCCATAAAAACAGCAATTGTAACTTCAGAAACTGAATTCTCGGACATGTATCTTATCGAAGCAATGAGGGGATGTCCGTGGACATGCAGGTTCTGCCTTGTCAGGCACATCTACAGCCCGCAGAGACAGAAAAGACCCGAAAACATCAAAGCAGAAATAGATAGTGCAAAGCAGCTTACGCCAAAGATTGGAATTATAGGACCCTCACTTACCGACTATCCTTACATCAAGGATATTTTATGCATTGAAGGAGTTGATTTTTCCATAACCTCACTGCGTGCAAGTCCGGTGAGTGCTGAACTTGTTGAGCTTATGCAGGGAAGCAAAAGCGTTTCTATTGCACCTGAGGCAGGAACAGAGAGACTGAGAAAGGTTATTGATAAAAGGATTACAGAAGAAGACATTCTAACCACGTCACGTCTTGTGTTTAACGCAGGGATAGAAAATCTCAGACTTTATTTCATGATAGGACTTCCATCAGAAAGAAACGAAGACATCATCGGAATCGTAAAGCTTGTCAGAAAAATCAGGAGCCTTTCTATCAGGGGTAATATAATATTGAGTATAAGCACATTTGTCCCAAAGCCTTTTACTCCATTTCAATGGCACCAAATGGAAAAGCTCGATACACTGAAGGAGAAGCTGAAATTTATAAAAATAGAATTGAGGAATGTAAAAGGCGTTAAAGTATTTCACGATGTGCCGAAGTATGCCCATATGCAAGGGCTGTTTTCCACCGGAGACAGAAAAATTTTTGATGTGCTGTTAAAAATGGTCAGGACAGATGATTTCAAAACAGCCTGTTCAGAAGCCAACGTGGATATGGATTTTTACGTATTCAGGGAAAAGGGTTTCAATGAAATCCTGCCATGGGATTTTATAGATACCGGCATATCAAAAGATAGGTTATGGAAAGAGTATAGCAAAGCACTGAAAGAATAATTATTTAAGTCAGATATTCGTTTAAGAGATATTTTTGCTGTCAAGTGTCTGCAGGAACAAATCAAAATTTTTAGCCTGTGAAATCACTTTTTCAAACCATTTGAAAGCTTCAAAATTCAGCTCGTTGATTAATCTCGGTTCTTTGGATTGGATTCTGAGAACAACCCTTGTTGAAGAACGCAATGGCAGAAATCCTTTTCTGATGCTTACATTGTAAGTAAACTTAATTCTAAATTTTTCAGTAGAAAATATTGAATCTACTGCCTGCATGATTTCCTGTTTTAAGTGACTCCATTGCAGGGTCAGTCTGCGAGTTGCCTCAGTGTTGACTCTCAAACTGATGTGAGCGTACGCCCGTGGTTTATTTGCAGGTATTTCTGAATGCCCTTCACATATGCTGATGAGTTCTAACATCTTTAATCCGTTCAACTCCTCAAGCCACGCATCATGTAAATTCTTGTCTACACATCGTCCATTCCATAATCTCTCATAATTTTTGCAGGTGCGTTGATTTCTGCTTGTCACAACAGCTCCTTACTATTGTCCCATCCAGTCGTTTAAAAATTAATCCCGTACATTTTCATTTTTTCACCGGATGATGATTCTGCTTACCTTTTGTTCCATGACCCATTGCGCTATTTCATAAATGGTATCATCGGTCCCGACTGCAATGCATCCCTCTGTCCAGTCTATCCATGTAATAATCTGTCCAAGCCATTTAAACAAAGGGTGGGGCCCATGAATTCCGATATCGCTTCCTGAAAAACCATTCAGTATCTGTTCCCACGTTGGATACCCTATCGGAATAAAGATGCCAAACTTGTCTGAAGGACGCGGTGTTCCGAGCGTATACTCTCCGAGAGGGGTTTTTTTATCTCCCTGTTTACGCTTATCCACGCCGCCTTTGCCAATTGATACAGGGAATTCTTTTATGGTTTTATTTTCATGGCACATCCACATTTTGTGGTGATCCGTATCAACAATGATTGCTGTTTCCAGCCCTTCGCATTGCTCCGGCTCTGCTGCCTGACAGAAAACAACCCTCCATGAAAGAAGAACAGAAGAAATAAAAAATATGGCGATGATTTTGTTTTTCATCAGTCTATATTAACTAATTGTTTGCAGTTCTTGCATTGCTTTACACCTCTGAAGAGTTTATTTCCGCAGTGAGGACATGTATACCGTTGCAGTGGATTTTATCCGCCGGCACTCCGGGTTTCAAAGATATTACTGTCTTGTTGCGAATATGTCTCCCTGCAAAAATTTAGGAATACCAGATTCGCCCCAGCCAGTTCCAGTAAGTTTACCAGGCATTGTATTGGATCCTGTGATCGTAAAAAGTATAAATTTTGTAGAATAAGGATCTCCAATACCAAAAAAAACTTCATTTCCCGTTCTGAAATGGTCAGGAACCTGTAAACCATAAATTTTGAATTCACCTTGAGAACCTTTTTTTATATTATATTAAATTTTAGAGCTAAATTCATTTTAAGATTTCAGAAAGAAATCTGCATCGATATTGGCAAGCTTATTTATGGGATAATAGAAAGATAGCGGGAAATCAGCAATAGGAAGAGATTGCAAAAAATTAGCAACAGGATAATCCTGTCATATAGAAATCGGCTTTCATCTCATTTATCCAGCGAATAGATGCGTTCGTACAATTATTTGGGAGTTCAGTTTTAATCACAATAGATTGTCCTTCTATGAAAGGGGTATGCATTTTAAGACAAAGTCCGCTGCCGCTGAAATTCAAGACGGTACCTTTATAGATTTTCTCCTCGGTATTGTATGTGTACATTATATCAATGTTAGCGGGATAACGATTTTCTTTTCTTATGATCCCGACCGGCTTTGACAGATCGATGCGTTTTTCACAATCATCGAGCCAGGCTGAAAGTTCGCTTAATTTAAAAGGCTTGCTGAAGAATGCGCACCCTAACGAATCAACCGTCTTCTGCTTTTCATTATCGAGATCTGCGGACATAACAGCCTTATTTCTTATATCAACCCTGCATCCCCTTTGTGCCTGCTGAAGCAGCATTTCGATTCCGGTCATTTTGGGCATTTGATTATCGGTTATAATAATATCAGCGCATTGTTTTAAGTTGTCGCACTTGTCTGCATGGGCGCCATAGATTGGGCAAATAACCGGATTATCAAAGGTCAGTACCTCGTAATCCCTCATGGATATGAACATTTTAAGCAACTTCAGATTGCTCACATCATCGTCAAAGATGTTAACCCTCAGCTTCCTCATGTATATAAAGACTAACTCCTTAAAAAGAATTCAAAATTTTATAAAGGTAGCATAATCTCAGAAAATAAATCCAGTGTTTTAAGCGCACTTTTTATTATGGATACAGACATTCCAAAAAGTAAGAATCAATAATAAAATTATCTATCTAACTATATATCAACACATTTGTAATGATATCCGTAAAACTTGATGTCCTCAGTATCAGTGTTCAGATTGCTCCGGAATATGCGATAATTAAAGAAAACATAGAAGATATTAAAAATATCAGGAGGAAGCCATGAAAAAGTCATTTGGTGCAAGGACGCTGATTTTCCCAACGCCGACATGGGTTGTGGGGACTTATGATAAAAATGGAAAGCCGAATGTCATGACCATTGCATGGGGAGGGATTTGCTGTTCCAAGCCGCCGTGTATTGCTATTTCTCTCAGGAAGGCGACTTATACCTATGGCAATATTATTGAGCGAAAAGCCTTTACAGTGAATGTCCCTTCAGAAAAATATGTCAAGGAAGCTGATTATTTCGGAATCGTTTCAGGCCATGATACGGACAAATTCTCTAAATCCAAACTTACACCGATAAAAGGTGAATTCGTTGATGCCCCGTATGTGAAAGAATTTCCGATGAATCTTGAATGCAGGGTAATCCAGACCGTTGAAATCGGCTTGCACACGCAGTTCATAGGTGAAATTATTGATGTTAAGGCGGATGAGTCCGTGCTTGGAAAGAACGGGCTGCCTGACATCGAAAAAGTAAAACCTTTTCTCTATTGTCCGGAGGTGCGCAATTATCAAAAGATTGGTGAATATCTCGAAGAGGCTTTTTCTATCGGAAGGAAGTTGTAATAAGGTATTTGTCTAAAAAATTTTTTAACCCACCAATGTATACATTGCCCGAGATGATGAATCCTTCATTGTGGCTGCCGTAGATTTGAAAAAACTCTTTGGGTGAGGATGCCTTTTCATAAAGCTCTTTTCCATGTTTGAACGGGACTATTTCATCATCAGGGCTGTGTATAATCAGCTTGGGACATTTAATGAGTCCTATTTTGTCTATTGTTGAGTATTTGTATTTTGCTATAAGCTTCACAGGAAGCCATGGGTAATGGTGAGCTCCTATTTCGGGTATTGATTTGAAACTTGACTCTATGATAAGGGCGGCAGGATTTTTTCTGAATGCAGTCTCTGCAGCGACTGCGCCTCCAATTGAACGTCCGAATATTACAATCTTTTCAGGAGATTTATTTTTTACATTTGTAAGAAAATTCCATGCAGCCTCAGCATCAAGATATGTTCCCTGTTCAGAAGGCTTGCCTTCGCTATTTCCATAACCCCTGTAATCAAAAATAAATACGCTTAAATGCAGGCTGTTAAAAATTTTTATTGAGTCCAGTCTATGAGATATATTACCTGCATTGCCATGACAGAAGAGAAGCACGCCTCTTTCATCTTTTGCCGGAATATACCACCCGGAAATGTTAATCCCGTCCTTTGTTTTAACCGCAACATCCTCATATTTAAGTCCGATTGTTTCAGGAGTTTGATCAAAGTCTTTTGTAGGGAAATAAATCATTTTATCCTGATAGAAATACAGAAATATCAGGAAAAGAATGATGAATAAAATTATAATTACTGCGTTATTAATCAACGAATGTTTCATTTATAGCATTACCAGTATACTCATCATTGCAATTGACCAGATAATGTCTATCGGCAATTGGAACTCACAGGTAGAATCAAACAGTAAATCAGCCCTCGCGGGGAATTCCTCGTCAGCTTTCCATATTATCAGTATGACCGGCACTCTTGGAAATGGAAGTAGTCTCAATGATGCATCACCGTATTGCAGTTTCTCACCGCCTAACAACTCACCTTTTTTGATAAAGCCATTTATATCATTACAGTATTTTCCAGCTATTTTATCAAGCGGCAGCACATGTGTTCCCCTGAAAAAAAGCTGCCCGCCTTTTATATTAGAAGGCTTAATAAGACGATGGGTTAAGGGTATGTCCTTTGCGTTGCTTAGATAATACAGTGCTGAAAGCCTGAAAAAATATCCGAGTTTGTTTAAAAAGAGGTCGTTGTCAGGTGAATTGCCGGATATCTTTTTATCGTTTAGTGAAAATTGGAAATCATTGCCAAATGATTTCAGCATATATGCAAACGACTCTTTATCAAAGCTTACCAATGCCCTTTTACATACATCATCAGGGTTAAGACCAGTTAATATTTCCCACGCCCTATCTTCGCCTGTTTGCATGATTTACTGTATACGCAAATTTTAAGATTTTGTTTCAAAGATAAAATCTATCTCAACAGGTGAGTTAAGTGGAAGCACATAGACACCCACTGCTGCCCTTGCGTGTTTGCCGGCATCGCCGAATATCTCAAAAAGCAAATCCGATGCAGCATTCAGGACTTTCGGCTGTTCTGTAAAATCGGGGGCAGATGCCACATAACCGTTTAATTTAATGCATCTGCTGATTTTATTAAGGCTTCCGGCATGCGATTTAAGAATGGACAGGGCATTTATAACAGTCTGTTTTGCGTCTTCCTGTGCTTGCTGCAATGTTACGGATTCGCCGACCCTTCCTGTTCTCGTCAGTTTGCCGTTTCTTAAAGGAAGTATCCCGCTGAGAAATAATAAATTGCCGCTTCTAACGCAGGGCACATAAGAGCCAAGAGGTTTCGGAGCTTCGGTAAGTTCAATGCCTAATTCTTTAAGTCTTTCTTCCGGCGTCATTATAAGCCCAGTTCCTCCGGCACCCCGATCCTTCCGAGCACCGCTGAAGCTGCTGCAACAGCAGGATTGGAGAGATAGACCTCGCTTTCAGGATGACCCATTCTTCCCACAAAATTTCTGTTTGTGGTTGCTATTGCCCTCTCTCCTTTAGCGAGAATTCCCATGTGTCCGCCCAGACATGGTCCGCAGGTTGGTGTTGAGACTACTGCCTCTGCATCAATAAATATATCTAACAGCCCTTCTTTCATTGCATCTTTATAAATCTGCTGTGTTGCCGGAATGACAATCATTCTCACATTAGGATTCACCTTCCTGCCCTTTATCACCTGCGCAGCTTCTCTCAGGTCTTCCAGCCTGCCGTTTGTGCATGACCCGACAACCGCCTGGTCAATCGTGATGTGCGCAAGTTCTTTTGCAGGTTTTGTATTTGACGGCAGGTGAGGGCATGAAACGGTTAGCGGTATCTTTGAGCAATCGTATTCCCTTATTTCCACATATTTTGCATCAGCATCGGAAGTGTAGAATTTATAAGGCCTCTTTGCCCTTCCTTTTACATAATTCTCTGTAATGCCGTCCGGGACAATGATTCCGTTCTTTCCTCCTGCCTCAATTGCCATATTGCACATGGTGAGTCTTCCGTACATGAGAAGATTTTGTATTACCTCACCTTCAAATTCTATTGCCCTGTATAATGCTCCGTCAACGCCTATATCGCCGATTGTGTGAAGTATTAAATCCTTTCCGCCGACCCATTTGTTAAGCTTCCCGTAATAAATGAATTTCATTGACTCCGGAACCTTGAACCAGCATTCACCTGTTGCCATGGCAGCAGCAACGTCTGTGGAACCGACACCGGTTGCAAAAGCGCCGAGTGCGCCATAAGTGCATGTATGGCTGTCAGCGCCGATTATTAAATCACCGGGCACGACAATGCCTTGTTCAGGCAGAAGTGCATGCTCAATACCCATTCTGCCTACTTCAAAATATAATCCGAGATTGTATTCTTTTGAAAAATCTCTCAGCATCTTGCATTGCTCGGCTGCCTTAATGTCTTTCTGGGGTGCGAAATGGTCAGGGATGAGGGCTATGCGCTCTTTATCAAAAACATCTTTTGCGCCTGTCTTTTTAAATTCCTGTATTGCAATGGGAGCAGTTATATCATTGGCAAGGATAAGGTCAACCTTTGCATTTATTAATTCTCCTGCAGCGGCTTCTTTTTTCCCTGCATGTGCTGCAAGTATCTTTTCTGTAATAGTCATGTATCCTCCGAAAATCAAGCATGGAGCTTATCTTCTTCTTATCGCCAGTTTGTTTAAGGCATTAATATATGCTTTTGCTGAGGCAACAATTATATCTGTGTCCGCACCTTTGCCTCTTACAGTTCTGCCTTCTTCTTCAAGTGAGACCGTTACTTCACCCAAGGCATCAGTTCCGCCTGTGATGCTCTTTACATCGAATTTCAAGAGATTGCTTTTTGTCTGTGTAATAGCTGCAATAGCCTTATATGTTGCGTCCACAGGTCCATCACCATGCTCCAGCCTGTCAATGATTTCTTCACCAACCTTAAGTTTTACTGTTGCTGTAGGTTTCTGATTGAAACCGCTTACAATATACAAATCGACAAGCTTATAAACCTCGGGTACCTTTGCAACCTCTTCGGAAATCAATGCCTCAATATCCTCATCAAATATATCTTTCTTCTGATCAGCAAGCTTTTTGAATCGTTCGAATGCCTTATTGAGTTCTTCGTCTGTAAGAATATATCCAAGCTCCTTGAGCCTTGTTTTAAAGGCATGACGTCCCGAGTGCTTACCGAGGACAAACTTTGTAGCATAAAGGCCTATACTCTCGGGCCTGATAATTTCATAGGTAGACTTCTCTTTTAGAAGTCCATCCTGATGGATGCCGGATTCATGCGCAAAGGCATTGGCACCAACAATTGCTTTGTTTGGCTGTACAGATATCCCTGTGATCTTTGTGACAAGCTTGCTGCTGCGCATTATCTCTTCAGTATTGATTTTGGTATCAGCATGAAAAATATCGCGTCTTGTTCTTAACGCCATGACAACCTCTTCCATGGAACAGTTTCCAGCGCGCTCCCCAATACCGTTGATCGTACATTCAATCTGTCCTGCCCCGTTTAGTACCGCCGATAAAGAATTTGCAGTTGCAAGTCCGAGGTCATTATGACAGTGCACCGAGATTACAGCCTTATCGATATTCTTAACCTTATCGTGGATAGTCTTTATCATTACACCGAATTCAACCGGGATACTGTATCCAACGGTATCCGGTATGTTCACTGTTGAAGCTCCTGCCTCTATAACAGCCTCTACAACCTCACAGAGATAATGAATATCAGTTCTGGTCGCATCCATAGGTGAAAACTCCACATCATCCACAAAACTCCTCGCTAATGTAACCATCTCAACAGACCTTTTCAATGCCTCTTCTCTGCTCACGCGAAACTGATATTTGAGGTGTATATCAGAAGTAGAATGAAATGTGTGAATCCGTTTCTTTGGGGCATCTTTCAATGCCTCCCATGCGCTCTTTATATCTTCTTCCTTTGCCCTGGCAAGACTGCATATAATTGGACCTTCAACCTCATTGCTAATGGTCTTTATTGCCTCAAAATCACCGGGTGAACTGAACGCAAATCCGCCTTCAATAATATCAACACCCAGCTTTGCAAGCTGTTTGGCAACCATCAGCTTTTCCTGAACATTCATAGATGCTCCAGGGGACTGCTCACCGTCTCTGAGAGTGGTATCGAATATTTTAATGATTCTCATCTTTCACCTCTTCAGTACCGGATAAATTCCTGAGGGGCTTCTCGGTTTCTGCCTGTTTTGAGTATCTTCTTTTTATAAAGAGATATATGTTTTCAATTATACCCCAAACAAGATATGCCATGGCAAAAATAAATATCGCTGTTGAAGGATGAATGAGTATAGCAAAAAGGATAAGGACGAATATTATTAAGAACCAGAAAGGTTTTTTCTCCTTGAAATCTATTTCTTTGACAGCGTGATAACGGAACGTGCTTACCATAATTAAAGCGAGCAGGATAGTGATGAACGGGAAAAAGAAGTTCTTTTCAGGCAATCCTTCCCAGAATTCATAATAAAATATGACTATGGAAGCCAGAACAGTCGCAGCGCCCGGAATAGGCATGCCTTTGAATGCCTTTGAACCCGGAGTTCCTGTCTGGATATTGAATCTGGCAAGCCTCAATGCTCCGCATGCAACAAAAAGAAATGCCGCAGCCCATCCAACCCTGCCAAATGGAATGAGCGACCATTTATACATCATTACTGCAGGAGCGACGCCAAATGCCACGAGGTCAGAAAGTGAATCCAGTTCTATTCCGAAACGTGTGTTGGTATTGGTAAGTCTTGCAATCCAGCCGTCAAGCCCGTCGAATATATTTGCCAGCACTATTGCCCATGCAGCATGGAGAAAATTTCCATTGATTGCCGACAGAATAGCATAGAAACCGCAGAACATTCCGCAAAGTGTCAGTGCATTGGGCAGCAGGTATACACCTTTTTTAGGTTTTCTTCCGGGGTCTCTTTTTTTAAATTTAAATGTCATCGTTTTATAACTTATGTGCTAATATCGTTTCTCCTGCTTTTACCTTGTCACCTAATTTTATATCTAAACTCACATTTTTTGGTAGATAGATGTCGAGTCTTGAGCTGAACTTAATAATCCCGTAACGCTGTCCTTTTTTTAAAGTATCACCGGCTTTTGCCCTGCACACGGCTCTTCTTGCAATAAATCCTGCAACCTGACGGACAAGTATTTTCCCGCTTGACGTATTAAGAAGCATTGCAATGTTTTCATTCTGTAATGACGCCTCCGGTTTAAATGCTGACATGAATTTGCCTTTGGTATGAACTACTGATTCCACAACTCCGTCACATGGTACCCTGTTAACATGGACATTCAGCGGTGACATGAAAATGCTTATTTCGACCGCTTCATTCTTCAGATATTGTTCATTCTGTATCAGTATAATTTTTCCGTCAGCCGGTGACACGAAGATATTGTCTCCTTCCGGTATTGCCCTTTCAGGGTCCCTGAAGAAATATACCATAAAAATAGTCAGAAGTAATGGTAAGAGGGCTATCCATATTCCACCCGAAATAACAGCTATTAGCGTGATTGCTGCAAAAAAGGCGATATATGGATAGCCCTCCCTTGCAAATTTAATCATGCCTTTGACTTATCTACAAGCTTGCCTTTTTTAAGCCACGGCATCATTGCCCTCAGTTTTGCTCCAACCTCTTCAATGGGATGCTCTTCGCCTTTTCTTGTCAAAGCATTGAAAACAGGCTTGTTTGCCCTGCACTCCAGAATCCACTCCCTTGCAAACTCGCCTGACTGTACCTCTTCTAATATCTTTTTCATCTCACTTTTAGTTTGCTCTGTTATAATTCTTGGTCCCCTTGTGAGGTCACCAAACTGGGCGGTATTGCTTATGGAGTATCTCATTGTGGATATTCCGCCTTCGTATATAAGGTCAACAATCAGTTTCACTTCATGGAGACATTCAAAGTATGCCATCTCAGGTGAATAACCAGCCTCAACAAGGGTTTCATAACCGGCGAGGATAAGCGATGTAAGACCGCCGCAAAGCACAACCTGTTCGCCGAATAAATCAGTCTCTGTCTCTTCCCTGAAGGTTGTCTGTATAACACCTGCCCTTGCTCCGCCGATTGCAGCGGCATATGCAAGTGCGATAGTTTTTGTATTCTTTGAAGGGTCCTGCTGGATTGCTATCAGACACGGGACACCGCTGCCCTTTAAATATTCAGACCTGACAAGATGGCCCGGACCCTTTGGCGCAACCATAAAGACATTTACATCCGCCGGAGGTACTATTTGTCCGAAGTGGATGTTGAAGCCGTGTGCAAAGCCCAGATATGCCCCTTTCTTGATATTAGGAGCTATTTCCGTTCTGTATATATCCGCCATATATTCATCAGGAACCAGCATCATTATTACATCTGCCTTCTTTGCAGCCTCTGATGCTGCAGTGACCTTGAAGCCTGCCTTTACTGCCTTTTCCCAGTTTGCCCCTTTTGTTTCGCCTACTATCACATCAATACCGCTCTCTTTCAGGTTATTAGTATGGGCATGTCCCTGGCTTCCATAGCCTATTATAGCAACCTTTTTACCCTTAAGAATCTTTAAGTTTGCATCCTTCTCATAGTACATTTTGACCATATCTCCCTCCCGTTATTGAAGATTAGAATATTGTATTATATTACATATTTTGCAAAATATTTTCTCATTTGTTGTCTATTTCGGTATAAAGACTTTAAAATTAACAGATGGAAAACATCTGGGTAATTCTTTCACTTATTGCTGCATTTACGCTCGCAACCAGCGATGCCCTCACAAAAAAGGCATTGTCTGTTCATAATGAGTATTTGATTGCATGGCTGCGCCTCCTGCTTTCTTTGCCTTTTCTTTTTATAGCACTGTTATTTGTTCCCATCCCGCAGATTAACAGGGATTTTTACATAGCATCTGCATGTGCATTACCGCTTGAGGTAATTGCAATGATACTCTATATAAAGGCTTTGAAGATTTCACCGTTGAGTCTAACCATGCCCTTTCTTTCACTGACACCTTTATTTCTAATAGTTGTTGCCTATATCCTTCTCGGAGAAAAACTGACATTTTTAGGAGGGATAGGCGTTCTGTTTATTGTAGCCGGCAGTTATACACTTAATATAAAAGAAGCAAAAAAAGGCGTATTCGAGCCGTTTGCAGCAATAAAAAAAGAAAAGGGCTCAATATTCATGATAATTGTTGCCATTATTTATAGTGTTACTGCTTCACTCTGCAAAAAGGCTATTGAGAATTCATCTCCCGTATTCTTTGCAGTCACCTATATCACAGTTCTGGTAATAATTTTTACTCCGATAGTTATGTATAAAAGTAAAGATGAGCTGCAGATGGTTTTCAGAAAAGGGGCCATAAAGAAATCAATCCTTCCCGGCATATTTCATGCGATAATGCTTATTTCCAGTCTTATAGCAGTAAGTTTAACGAATGTCGCCTATATGATTTCGGTTAAGAGATTGAGCCTGCTGATAAGTATTTTTTACGGATATATGTTTTTCAGGGAAAAGGGCATAAAAGAGAGGCTGCTGGGAGCTGCTTTCATGCTTGCAGGATTTATACTGATAGTTTTTTATCAATGAGAATGCATTTTCTGATTCATGGTATAATTTTCTATGTCTAAAAAGCTAATCCCTCTTTCATTTTTTATTCTTTTGATAGTCACATTTTCTCACCTGTCTTTTCTTCAAGGAGAGAATAAGCAAGCCGAAGTTCAGAGAGAAATACTGGTCATTACCGTAAACAGCGTTATAAACCCTGTTGCTGCCGAATATGTATCAAAGTCTATCAAAAAGGCGTCAGAGATGAGGGCAGAGGCGCTAATTATTGAACTGGACACACCCGGAGGTCTTGATACATCAATGAGAAGCATTGTCAAGGAGATCATCGGAAGCAGTGTTCCGGTAGTGGTCTATGTTTCACCGAGCGGAGCAAGGGCAGCTTCTGCAGGTGTCTTTATAACCCTGTCTGCACATATTGCTGTGATGTCGCCCGGAACCAATATAGGCGCTGCACATCCTGTGGCTGTTGGGGAGAAAATGGATAAGGTCATGGCTGAAAAAGCCACAAACGACGCAGCAGCTTATATCAAATCTATTGCAGAACAGCATGGCAGAAACGCAAAGTGGGCTGAGAATGCTGTAAGGAAGAGCGTTTCAATAACAGAAACAGAGGCATTGAAAAATAATGTTATTGACCTGATTTCAAAGGATATAAATTCACTGCTTTCAGAAATTGATAACAGGGAAGTAAAGACCGCTGCAGGCAGCAAAATATTGAAAACTTCCGGTGCAAAAATCGTCAGGCATGAAGCCGGCATAAGGAATAAGATTCTTAATTTCATAAGCGACCCGTCCGTGGCTTATATGCTCATGCTTTTAGGTTTTTACGGCCTGTTTTTTGAATTGACAAATCCCGGCTCATTACTCCCCGGGATAGTCGGCGCAATAGCCCTTATTCTTGCCTTTTATTCATTCCAGACACTTCCTGTGAATTACGCAGGGCTTTTACTCATTATTACAGGCATCATACTTTTTATACTTGAGGTAAAAGTCGCATCTTGCGGGATGCTGACTGTTGGAGGTCTGGTATGCCTTATACTGGGCTCTTTAATGCTCTTTGACTCACCATCGCCATTTTTAAGGCTTTCCCTATCCATAATACTCCCTGCCGCTATAGTTACAGCCATGTTTTTTATAGTGACTTTCAGGCTTGCTTACAAGGCACACAAGAAAAAACCTATTACAGGAACTGAAGGTCTCATAGGTCTTGAATGTGTGGCAAAGACAGATATCAGACCGGATGGAGGCACAGTTTTGCTACACGGCGAGTTCTGGTCAGCTTATTCAGACGGATTTATTTTGAAAGACGAAAAAGTCATCGTTGAGGATGTCAAGGGATTAAAGGTTAAAGTTAGAAAAACTTCTGCACACTAAATTTGCAGGGATGTGCTAACTCATTAGAGTAAAGTAAATAGTCCTATTGGAGATTTCGGCTTTTTCAGCTATAATATGAAAAAATCTTACAGGTTTCTGTTATGTCCATTGTTGCTGTTTTAAAGGAACGAAAGAAGAGGAAAAAAGCTTTGAGGGCTGGCGCCCTGAAAGAGGCAGAAAGACTTGCGTCCCTTTTGCGGCAGCACTACGAATTTGAGTCATTATATCTGTATGGCTCTGTTATGACAGATAGATTTGGTTATCATTCAGACATTGACATGGCAATCAAGGGTCTGGAAATTCAAAATTTTTTTAAGGCATATGCTTTGCTTATAAAGGAAAGCATATACAGGATTGACCTAAAACCTTTTGAGGAGATGACAGAAGACTTCAGAAAAAAGGTTCTAACAGGAGGGGTTAAAATTGAATAAGGATATTTTAAGGTCAATAGTCGCTGAGATTGAAAAGGAAGTGGATAATCTTAAGGAACTCAAAAGAGAGATGAAAGAAATCAAATCAGAGAAGTCAATCGTATTCAGGAGGTCAATGGGTTCAATACTGCATGACTTTTATAACTGTTGCGAAAGGATATTCAAAAAAATCGTCATTGAGATTAACGGCGAATACGAAGAAA
>PNNP01000002.1 GCA_013824325.1 Thermodesulfovibrio sp.
ATCACCCGCTCACAGGTGCAAAAGCTGATTAAAGACAGCCATATACTTGTTAATGACAAAAAGGTGAATCAGGGATACAGGGTCAAAAAAGATGATGCAATCACAATTGAAAAACCTGAAGATGAAACTGACACACTCATTCCTGAACCGATTCCCGTAAAAATCTTTTTTATGGACGATTATCTTGCAGTAGTGGACAAGCCTGCAGGAATGGTTGTATATCCTGCAGTAGGCCATAAAAAAGGAACCCTTCTTAATGCACTTGCATATTATTCGAAAAAATTAGCTTCAATCGGCGCGCCTTTGCGGCCTGGCGTGGTTCACAGACTTGATAAGGACACATCGGGCATAATGATGGTTGCACTCGATGATACCGCATACTACGACCTTATTGAACAGTTCGAAAAAAGGACGATACAGAGAAGATATTTAGCAATTGTTTCCGGTTATTTAAAAAAAGACTCGGGTGAAATATCCCTTGATATAGGAAGGTCTGCCTCTGACAGAAAAAAAATGTCAACAAAGACAAAAAAGGGCAAAGAAGCCATTACCAGATGGAAGGTTATCAAGAAACTAAAAAATGCCACACTGATTGAGGCGAGACTTGGTACAGGGAGGACACACCAGATAAGGGTTCATTTTTCCGCTATCGGGCATCCTGTGCTCGGAGACAGGATATACGGTAAAAAGACCTTTATAGAAATTAACAAAAACAAAATACATGTCCCGCGTCAGATGCTTCATGCAGAATCACTGGGGTTTGTGCATCCGATAACAAAGGAATATCTGGAGTTCTCAAGCACTCTTCATGAAGATATGGAGGAATGCATTGAAAAACTATCGGATTAATCTGCAATATTTCCAAAATGTATAAGAGGCATCTATTATTAATAGTGCGGGTTAAATCATTATAAAAAAATATATCTCACAACAAACAGGACAGAGAACAGGTAAATAAGATAGTGAGCTTCAGCCCTCCTGCCTGTAATCAGCTTCAGCACCGAGTATGATATGAAACCAAAGGCAATACCTTCTGTAATGCTTACTGTTGCAGTCATGACCATTATAGTCAAAAATGCAGGTATGGATTCAGTGGGGTCATCCCATTGTATATTTTTTATCCCTTTAAGCATCATGCTGCCGATTATAATTAAAACAGGAGCTACCACAGGATAAAGGAACACGCCTTTTGATGCCTCATAACCTCCTCCGATCATCTTTGCAATGGGCGAGAAAAAAAGCGCTAATATAAAGAGTATGCCAGTCGCTATGTTTGAAAGCCCTGTCCTGCCTCCTGATGCAACCCCTGCAACACTCTCTATATAACTGGTAATAGTTGATGTGCCGAGAAGCGCTCCTGCAGTCATGCCTGTTGAATCGGCAAGCAGCGCCTTTTCAGCACGCGGCAGTTTACCGTCTTTTATAAAACCTGCCTGTTCGCTCACACCTACAAGTGTGCCGATGGTATCAAACAACGCAAGGAAAAAGAATACAAAGATGACCATCATGCCTGAAGCGCTGAATAAGCCATTTATGTCGAGTTTCAGAAATGTAGGTGACAGCGATGGAGGAAGACTCAGTATGCCATGATATTTTACGATTCCAAAAGGAAGCCCGGCAATTGCCGTGATTACAACTCCCCAGAGAATTGCGCCTTTTATTCTTCTTGAAATCAGAATGCTTGTTAGCAAAAGACCGAAAATAGAGAGCAGCACAGGAGGGCTTTTAAGATTACCCAGACCTACAAGTATGCCGGGTGCATCCACAACTATGCCTGCCCACTGTAATCCCACAAATGCAATAAGAAGTCCTATGCCGACTGCTATGGCATATTTCATGGATTGGGGGATGGCATTGAGCAGTATCTCGCGGAATCCGAATTTAGTAAGGATAACAAACAGCAATCCAGATATAAAAACCGCTCCGAGGGCCGTCTCCCAGCGGTATCCCATGCCTCCTGCAGCAACTGCACCGCATACGGTAAAGGCAAAATAAAAATTATGACCCATTGCAGGAGCCAGTGCAATTGGATAATTTGCATACAGCCCCATTAGAAATGTGGCAAAAGCGCTTGCAATGCACGTTGCTGTCATAACTGCGCCGAAATCCATACCGGCAATCGAGAGCACTGCGGGCTGGACAAAGATGATGTAAGAAAGTGTCACAAATGTAGTAATACCTGCTGTAATCTCTGTTCTTACATTTGTGCTGTTTTCTTTGAGCTTAAAGATTTCCTGGAGTGTCCTTCCCATGATACACCTCTGAAATTTTATATTGTAAGACTTTTTATCACGTTTATCTGAACTCAACAGCCTCTTTAACAGAAACCCTTTGCGGAGCATAAGGTATTTTTGAAGGATAACCAACAGGCACTATTGCAACAGGCTTTAAATTATCAGGTAATTTTAGTATTTCACTAACCTCATTTTCCCTGAAGGCGCCAACCCATACGCTGCCAAGTCCGTTTTCACATGCAACAAGCATCATGTTCATTATACTGCAGGCAACATCCTGAACAGCATAAAGATTAACGCCTCTTTCTCCATAGTGAAAGAAAATTCTGCTGTCAGTGCATCCTATAATAACAAGAGGGGCTTCGGCAATAAAGTTCTGGCTCAATGCTGCTGCGGCAATATTCGTCTTTATTCTGCTGTCCTTAATAAAATAAAACTTTCTTGCCTGCAGGTTTCCGGCGCTCGGCGCCCAGATTAGCGCATCTATCAGTTTTTTTAATGTTTCCTCGGGGATATCTTTTTTCAGAAAATCTCTTATGCTGCGCCTTTCCTTAACGGTTTTTAATACATTGTCCATAACGCCCTCCCCTTTGAAAAATTATTAAAAACTGTTCATGCAACTATTTCACAGATAATTATATACCATTTTGATAACATTTCAACTCTTACAAATCTGTATAATTTATAAATTTTTAGCAATGTGTGAGGCATCCGTATCGAAAGCAAGATGTTGAGTTATTTGTCAGCACGCGGATGCGTGCGGTAACATATACCGTTACTACAGAATATGCTTAGGTGAGACGACTTGCTATTTGGCACAAAAAGGCTAATTATCTTGCTGAGATGCGGATGCCTCACATAAGTTTGTGAATAATCAGAGTTAGGTTAAGAAGTATAAATATTTGATTAAACCTTGCGATTATTGATATATTTTAGTCCACGTGCGCCCATAGCTCAGTTGGATAGAGCGACGGACTACGAATCCGCAGGTCGGGGGTTCGAATCCTCCTGGGCGCGCCACTCTAAAAAATAAATCAAAGAAAGGAGTAATAATGAGCAGCATAAAAATCGGTATTATTGGAGGGTCAGGAATGGATGACCCCCGTCTTATGAAGGACAAAAGAGAAAAGACTGTAAAAACCCCTTACGGCAAACCTTCATCTCATCTTACAATTGGAAAGATAGATGGAATAGATACGGTTATCCTTGCCCGTCACGGCAAAGACCATTCCATATATCCTACAGGAGTCAATTTCAGGGCAAATTTATATGCACTTAAAAAAGAGGGCTGCACACACATTCTTGCAACTACTGCTGTCGGCTCTCTGAGGGAAAATGTAAAGCCGGGTGACCTGGTTTTTGTAGACCAGTTTATAGACCATACAAAACACAGACCACTCACATTTCATGATGAAAAAGTAATACATACGCCCATGAGCGAGCCATTTTGTAGCAATCTGCGCTCTCTCCTCATAGATTCTGCAAAGGAACTCAAGTTCAGGCATCACAAAAAGGGCACAGTAATCACCATAGAGGGACCGAGGTTTTCCACTAAGGCTGAGTCGCATATGTTCAGAATGCTCGGCGCAGATGTTATCAATATGTCCACTGTCCCTGAAGTTATACTGGCAAGAGAGGTCGGTATTTGCTATCAGACCATAGCCATGTCCACAGATTATGACTGCTGGAAAGAAGATGAGGAACCCGTAACATGGGATATGATACTTTCGATAATGACAAAAAATGCAGAGAATGTAAAAAGACTGATTCTGAAAACCATTCCCAAAATTAAACATACAGAATGTGAATGTAAAGGATAGGAGGAAAAATGCCAATTAAATCCAGAATAAGGACAATACCGGATTATCCCAAGAAAGGTATCATGTTCAGAGACATAACCACTCTCATTAAAGACCCTGTAGGCTTCAGACTTGTTATTGATAGTTTAACCCAGAGGTATATAAGAGGAGACATTCTATTTGATGTAATAGTCGGCATAGAATCAAGAGGCTTTATTATAGGCGGTGCAATGTCTTACACACTCGGCAAGGGATTTGTTCCTGTCCGTAAAAAGGGCAAACTCCCTGCTGAAAAGGTAAGCCATGAATATCAGCTTGAATACGGCACTGACACCATCGAAATGCATAAAGACGCTATTAAAAAAGGCACAAAAGTGCTTCTCATAGACGACCTGCTTGCTACAGGGGGGACAGCGCTTGCTGCAGCAGCCCTGATAGAAAAGCTGGGAGGCAAAGTCGTTGAAATGGCTTTCATTGTAAATCTCCCCGAGGTGGGCGGCATCAAAAAGCTCACAGAAAAGGGCTACAAAGTATTCTCGCTGACAGAGTTTGAAGGAGATTGATAAAGATCGTTTTCTTGACAGATAACCCACTGAATTGGTAAAGTATTCAATCTTAAATTCAAGTTAGAGAGGGGTGAGAAATATATATGCCCTCAGTAAAAGTAAGAGATAACGAGTCGTTAGAGTCTGCCATGAAGCAGTTCAAAAAGCAGTGCGAACGTGAAGGTATACTTTCAGAGATAAAAAAGAGGGAACATTACGATAAGCCAAGTGTCAAGAAAAAGAAAAAAATTATTGCTGCGCGCAAAAAAGCTTCCAAGCGGGTAAAATTTTTCTAAGCGAGGTATTTGTGTCAATTCCTGAAAGGCTCACTGCAGAGCTCAAGGAAGCATTGAAATCAAAAGATGAACTGAGGGTCTCGGTTATTAGGATGATCAAGGCTTCCTTAAAAAATAAAGAAATAGAAAAATTCGGCAAACTTACAACAGATGATGACATACTTTCTGTTCTGTCATCTATGTGCAAACAGCAGAAGGAATCAATCGAGCAATTCAAGCTTGCAGGCAGAATGGACCTTGCTGAAAAAGAGGGGAAAGAGCTAAAAATAATCCAATCCTATATGCCTGCACAGCTTACCCCGCAGGAGCTTGATAATATAATGATCTCGACAATTAAAGAAGCCGGTGCATCATCACCCAATGACATTGGAAAGGTTATGAAACTGCTTATGCCAAGGGTAAAGGGAATTGCTGACGGGAAGATTGTTAACGAAAGGGTTAAAGAACTTTTAAGTTCTTCTTTGTAAATTTAAAACACATCATACTAATACAATAAGGAAACACACTATGCAACTTTCAGAACTTTACAAAAAAGCCATTACAACAGGCATGGAAAACGATCCGAGAGGGAAAGATTTTGTATTAAACGAACTTGAACGGAGAAAAAAAGATTACGAAAATCTTTCTGTTAGGGAAAAAGAACCCTTCGATATGGAGACCCTTGAGAATCCGTACTCTGATTCAAGGATACTCCACGGCAGGGGAGACGAAGAAATCAAGACGGTGCTTATCGGAATAGATATGGATGTAGGGGAAGTGCTTTTAGCAGAAACACTAAAAAATAAAAACATTCCTTTAGACCTTATTGTTTCGCATCATCCGGGAGGCAGGGCATATGCAAGTCTCTATTCAGTCATGTATATGCAGGCAGACATACTTTGCAGGTTTGGCGTACCGATAAACATAGCAGAAGGACTGATGGAAAGCCGCATAAAAGAAGTGGAGCGGAGACTCATGCCTGTAAATCATACAAGGTCTGTTGATGCTGCAAGACTTCTTAACATCCCTTTTGTTTGTCTGCATACACCGGCAGATAACATGGTGGCAACCTTTCTTCAAAAGCAGTTTGATGAAAAGAAACCTTACACCATTGACGATGTAATTCAACTGCTCAGGGATATACCGGAATACAAGGAAGCCGAGAAAAACAATGCAGGACCCAAGATTCTGCTGGGAGCAAAAAACAGAAAAGCAGGAAAAATTTTTGTTGACATGACTGGAGGAACAGAGGGTTCAAAGGAAATCTTTCAGAGTCTTTCTTTGAGCGGCGTAAACACCATAGTTGCCATGCATTTGAGCGATGACCACAGGAAAGAGGC
Organism: Thermodesulfovibrio sp.; assembly: GCA_013824325.1. GTDB lineage: Bacteria > Nitrospirota > Thermodesulfovibrionia > Thermodesulfovibrionales > Dissulfurispiraceae > PNNP01. Next base: position 6,194 of record PNNP01000002.1, read on the forward strand.
TGAAAAGAATCACATAAATGTTGTAATAGCAGGGCATATTGCCAGCGACAATATTGGATTAAACCTTCTTCTTGACCGGATAACAAAGGATGAAACACTGAAAATTTTTGAATGCTCGGGTTTCAGAAGAATCCGGAGAGACTAAGTGTTCGCAGTTTATAAAAATGTCATAAACACTGATCCGCCTCGGGCAGACTTAATGTTTTATGAAGCATGACAATTTGATTGAAGAGATAAAAGCAAGGATTGATATTGTTGAACTCATAACAGAACACTTGGATTTAAAACGGGCAGGACAGAATTTCAAAGGACTGTGCCCATTTCATGCCGAAAAAACCCCGTCTTTTATGGTAAGCCCCTCAAAACAAATATTTCACTGTTTCGGATGCAATAAAGGCGGTGACATATTAGCCTTTATAATGAACTATGAAAACATGACCTTTCAGGAAGCACTCTCATATCTTTCAAACAGGGCCGGATTGAAAACCGAGGATTTCGGAAAGGGTCAGGAAATAAATAAAAGTTTAAAAGAGAGTCTGTACGCTATTCAAAAAGAAGCCCTCAACTATTTTAAAAATAATCTGAAGACCTCAAAACAGGCGCTCTCCTACTTAAATGAAAGGGGATTGAAACCCGAAATCATTGAAATGTTTTCACTCGGCTTCAGCAAAAACGAAAAGGACGCCCTGCTGAGTCATCTCAGGAAACAGGGGTTTTCTGCAGAGCATATAAAAGCATCGGGGCTTGTATATTTCGGCGAAAGCGGATCTCACGACTTCTTCAGGGACAGACTGATGTTCCCGATATTTGATTTGCAGGGAAAAGTAGTTGCATTCGGGGGAAGGACACTTTCTTCTTTGAAAAATGTTCCCAAATACATAAATTCACCTGACAGCGCAATTTTCAAAAAGGGTGAACTGAGTTACGGACTCAATATTGCAAAAAATTTCATCACGCAGAAAGGTTACTCCATAATTGTGGAGGGCTACTTTGATGCAATAATATGCCACCAGAACGGTTTCGGCAATGCCGTAGCGCCGCTGGGCACAGCCCTAACAGTAGGGCATCTTAAAAAGCTCAAAAGGTTTTCGAGCAAGGTTCTTCTGATATTTGACGGTGATTCTGCCGGCATATCTGCAGCAAGAAGGGCTCTTGAAATAGTTTACTCTGAAGGTATAACAGCAAAGGTTGTAATGCTTTCAGAAGGCGAGGACCCTGACACTTTTTTAAGACAACACGGAGAGGAAAAGTTCAGAAAATATATTGCCGGAGCAGTTTCACCCGTGCAGTTCCTGCTGAGAGTCTACGGCAGGAATAAACTTGACACTGTCAGGTATATACTGCATCTTATATCACTATCTCCTGACAAATTGCAGAAGGATGAAACCATACGGGAATTATCCGAGTGCTCAAAAATACATGAAATGACACTCCGCGATGAATTAAAAAATATAAGCCGGAAATTTTCAAAAACTTCCAGAACTGCAGATGGCTACCATGAAGGCTCACAAAAACCGGTTTCCTTGAACGTATCTGCGCCAAGCAAGGAAGAGGAAATTCTCCTGCATATTGCCATCCTGATGCCTGAAAAGACACCATCCATATTAAGCAGGCTTGACATGACAGGCATTGAAAATCATATTGTAAAGGGGCTTTTCGAGAAGTTAAAAAACCTTAAAGTTAGCGTTGCAGATAAAAATTTATTTTTTGAAAAACTGCTGAATGCCTGCAACGATGAAGAACAGAAACTTATAACAGGGTTTTCCATTAAATCTGAAATTGATGAAGACAATGCAGATAAAATAATGGAGGATTGTTTAAGAATGATTTCTACTAGAAGGCTTGAGAAACAGATAAAACTGGCAGGTGAAATGGGAGATGAAAAACTGCTGCACTCTCTTATTACCGAAAAGAATAGAATGCTGCAAAAAGCTTCCTGAAATTTTTATTTTAAAAAATTCAGGGATATAAGGGGGCAACCTTGAAAGAGCCGCTTAATATTTACGACGAAGGATTTAATAAGCAGAATGCAGAAGAAAATGCAGAGAATTTTACCGAGGAAAAACTTCTCAGGGAAATAGAAACAACAGATGCCGAAATATCAGAGGGACATATTGAACAGGAGTTCGATCCCTTAAAAGCATACCTGAAAGGAATAAGTTCTAATCCCCTGCTTACAAAAGACGGGGAAATTGAAATTGCAAAAAAAATTGAAGAAGGTAAACAGAAAATATTTAGCGAGTTATTTACAATCCCGTTTTTCATGAACAAGCTCATAGAATTAGGCAGGCATGTAGAAAAAGGGGAAGCTCCTCTGATAGAACTTGTTCAGGATAGTGAAGACATGTCTGAAGAAGATTTATTAGAAGAGAAGAAGCGGTTTTCAAAGATTACAAACACTTTAAATATTTTGTTTAAAAAAAGACAGAGACTTCTAAAAGCAAGCGGGGCTTGCGCAGAAAGCAGAATTCCACCTACTAAAAAAAATATGCAGGCATTTGAATTATTAAATGGAAATAAAAATCAGATTCTCCGGAGAGTCGATGAATTAAGGCTTAGGGAAGATGTTATTAATGCATTTTCAGATGAGCTGAAGAAGATGTATAACACTATTCAATCCCTTTACAGAAAACGCGGACTTACAAAAAGAACAAAAAATAATCTTCCATTACTTAAGAAATACTTAAAAGAGATAAAAAAACAGGAATCCACCATAGGGCTCTGCATATCAGAACTAAAAAAAGTTATAACTAATCTGGAAAAAGCTAAACATGAGGTCAACAGGGCAAAAAATCATCTAATAGAGTCGAATCTCAGGCTTGTTATAAGCATTGCAAAAAGATACATGGGAAAAGGTCTGAACCTCGGAGACCTTATACAGGAAGGAAATATCGGTCTTATCCGCGCAGTTGAAAAATTTGAATATAAAAGGGGATACAAGTTCAGCACCTATGCTACATGGTGGATAAGACAGGCTGTAACGAGGGCTATAGCAGACCAGTCAAGAACGATAAGAATTCCTGTCCACATGATTGAGAATATAAACAGGATAAACAAGACCACAAAACAACTGGTGCAGGAATTCGGTGTGGAGCCGGGACCCGAGGAGATAGCAAATCGTTCACAGTTGCCTATTGATAAAGTCAGGAACATCCTTAAATTATCAAAGGAGCCGATATCCATTGAAACCCCTATTGGCGAGGAAGAAGACACTATGCTCAGGGATTTTATAGAAGACAGGACAAATCTTTCACCCCTTGATGCAGCCATTCAGGGTGACCTGAGAAACCATATTGACAAAGTTTTAGACACACTGTCCCCGAAGGAAGCAATGGTGATAAGAAAAAGGTACGGAATCGGTGAATCATCCCCTCAAACACTCGAAGAAGTCGGCAAAGACTTTGATGTAACACGCGAGAGAATAAGGCAGATAGAAGTAAAGGCAATAAGAAAACTTAAACACCCTTCAAGAATCAGATGGCTCAGAGATTTCCTCTCTAAACCTTGACTAAAAGACAATTCAGAATTTAGAATAGAAGTCTTGAAATTAAGAATCTTAAGTATTCTGAATTTTGATTTTAAGCATTTGACTTTCCTCAGGGCCCATAGCTCAGTTGGTAGAGCTACCGGCTCATAACCGGTTGGTCCCAGGTTCGAGCCCTGGTGGGCCCACCAAAATCGCTAAGTGGGAAGAGGTTTGCGTGAACGAACAACTACAACTTTTAATTGAGCTGCAGAAGCTCGATTCCGCCATTTTGTCAGCAAAAGTTAAGATTGATACAATACCTTCTAAAATCTCTTCAGAGGAAGCCCCGCTTAAAAATATCCAGACTTCCCATGAAAGTGTAAAGCAAAAGCATACCCTTCTTGAGAAAAAGAAGAGGGATAAAGAACGGGAAATTGAGGACATAAACGAAAAAATAAAAAAACTGAAAGGCAGAACATCTGAAATCAAGACAAACAAGGAATATCAGGCACACCTCAGGGAAATAGAAAAACTGGAGAATGATATAGGGTCAGTCGAGGATGAACTGCTCTCAATAATGGAGTCTCTTGAAGAGTCATCAAAACTCATGGAAACAGGGTATGCCCGCGCAGCAGAAGAAAAATTAAGAATAGACGCAATAAAAAATGAGCTCGAAAAAGAGGCCACTAAATGCGAGGATGAACTAAAAAAACTCAAAGAGGACAGGAAAAAATTAACAGATAAAATAGACCCTGAAATCCTTAACCTGTATATGAACCGCCTCAAAACAACTCAGGGTCTCGCTGTTGTTGAAGCCAAAAATGAGGTGTGTCTGGGGTGCAATATCCACATCCCTCCCCAGCTATTTGTTGGAATAAAGAGCAATGAAAACATAATCACATGTCCGCAGTGCAGAAGAGTCCTTTACTATGTCAGACCCGAAACCGACAGTCACATTTCAGCAGAGACCAATGCATAAAAAAGCCTTGCTATTCTGTGACGGCGCATCAAGCGGCAATCCCGGAGATTCAGGAATAGGCGTGGTACTGCTGATTGATGAAAAGAGATTTAAATTTTCCGAGTATATAGGAAAAGCTACCAATAACATTGCAGAATACAAAGCCCTTATAAAAGGACTTCGTGAAGCAAAAAGACACGGCGCAGCTACAGTAGCCATCTATGCGGATTCAGAGCTGATGGTAAAACATATATCAGGGGAATACAGGGTAAAGAGCGCAAACCTGATAAACCTTTATGAGCAGGCTGTGTCATTATTAAAAGAATTCAAGGTTTTTACCATAATCCATATACCCCGCGAAAAAAATGCAGAAGCTGATGAACTTGCGAAGTCCGCAATATTTAAAAAATACTTGGGTTAATTTTTTTATTTACTTATAAACAAATTTTATGATATGATTTTTTCATGGGAATGGAAGACCATAAATTAAAAGTCTTTTGTACCGTAGCAGAAACAAAAAGTTTTTCAAAAACCTCAGAGATTATCCACCTAACCCAGCCTGCTGTGAGTCTTCAGATTCAGGCACTTGAAGAGCTCTATGAGACAAAGCTCTTTGACAGGTCAAGCGGCACCATCAACTTTACACCCTCAGGTGAACTTCTTTACAAATATGCAAAGGATATCCTCGCCCTCTATGCAGTAGCTGAAAAGGAGATAGGCAAGATAACAGGGCTGATAAGGGGAAGCATAAAAATCGGTGCAGGCACAACAATAGGCAACTATATACTTCCAAGCGTAGTAGTTGATTTCAAAAAGACCCACCCCAAAATTAAAATCCATGTCCTCATCGGCAATACAAAAAGAATAATGGAACTATTGAATGCAGGAGTTGTTGACCTTGGAATCGTTGGAGAGGTGACATCCAAAAATAAGTTAACTGTTGAACCTATGATACTGGATGAACTTTATTGTATCGTGCCTGCTATTCACCCGTGGGCAAAAAAGAAGATAGTCTCAATTCTCGAAATAACCAAAGAGCCCTTTGTTTTCAGAGAAGAAGGTTCAGGCACAAGACAGATAATAGAGGATTATCTTTCAAAACACGGTGTCAATATCAGCGACCTGCATATTGCATTGATACTTGGAAGCACCGGCTCAATAAAGGAGGCTGTTGAAAAAGGCATGGGCGTATCGCTCGTCTCCAAATGGGCAGTAAAAAAAGAGGTCAAATACGGCAGCCTGAAGCTGATTGTTCCAAAAGAAGGAAAAATACTCAGAGAGTTTTCAATAGTAATGCTGAAAAATACCGTGATGTCACATGCAGTGGATGAATTTATCTCATATCTTAAAGCATATCCGTATGATAATCTGCTGGACTTCAAGCCCTGAGTGATAGAATCACTCAATCAGAATTCTGCCTGAACCCTTAACCACCCTGCCAATCACAGAAAAAAACAATGATGAATCCTTAAATGCCTTAATATTTTCCTCTTTCATGGTTATTAAAAGTCCGCCTGAGGTTTGCGGGTCAGACAGCAGAAGCTTTCTTTCATCAGAGATAGCGGAAGAGAATTCAACTTTTCCAACAAGAAAACGGAGGTTGTTATATGCCCCTTCAGGAACCATGCCTGCATTTATCATTTGAAGCACATTGTCAAGAATGGGAATATTATTACTATTTATTACGAAATCAATATGCGAATCCCTTACCATGTTATAAGCATGTCCCAGCAAGCCAAATCCTGTTACATCAGTGCATGCAGTAGCATCCGCTTTTAACGCCAATTCTGATGCTTTATCATTCAGCGTCAGCATCCAGTCAACAGCAGGCTTCATTTCATCATCGGTAATTTTGCCGCCCTTGAGCGCTGTGCTCAGAATACCGACACCGAGTGGCTTGGTAATAATTATTATATCTCCTTCTGCTGCACCGGAAATTCTGAGTATCCTGTCCTTTTTTACTATACCTGTTACAGACAAGCCGAATTTAAGCTCTGAATCCTCAAAAGTGTGCCCGCCGATGAGAACAGCGCCTGCCCTGTTCAATGAACTGACAGCACCCCTTAATATTTCTTTTAAGACAATCGGTTCATAATCGCATGAAGCAAATCCTGCTATGGCAAGCGCTGAAACAGGCATGCCTCCCATTGCATACACATCGCTTAATGAATTAATGGCGCTTACTGCTCCAAATGTGAAGGGGTCATTGACTACAGGCGTTATTACATCAACGGTTTCAACTATTGCATTATTATCAATCAGATAAACTCCTGCATCATCTCCGGGTCCTACAATTACATTGAGGTTTCCCTCAGATTGAATGCCGCTTAGGATTTCCTCAAGGTCCGACGGACCTATCTTTCCGGCTCAACCTGCAGCCTTTACTTTTTCTGTAAGTCTGTAGTCCATAGTCTGACTATTATACTCGAATATAAAAAAAGAGGTAAACTTTTATATGGCTATTTACAACTTAAATTTTTGGCTTAAAATAATTTTTAAATGATATAATTGTATATACCAGTCCAAGCGGCAGTTCTTAAAGGGTAATTATTAAAATGATAGAAAGGGAATCTTTGAAGAAGGTTTTAACTTTCTACCTAAACCCATTCCGCCAACCAAACTTTTAGAAACGGTAAGGAGGATACTGAATAAACAATAAATGATGCAAGATGTAATTTTAAAGGCAGACTAAAATATCCTGACCGGATTGAGAGTTTTTATTGACAAAGATATAAACATTTTGTATGCTAAATACAAATATTCTGCATTATCCCGCCAAATAGGGATGAGCTATATTAATAACTAAACCAAAAAGTAAAATTCGAAATTGAGGAACTCTTTAATCTTGATTCCTTTTATATTTTAATTTTTGAACTTCAATCAATATAATCCAGAGAGGTAAAAACCATGGAAAACTATATTTCAATCTCGGAATTGAAACAAAAAAGTATTAACAACCTCGCTACCATTGCAAAGGAACTCAATGTTGACGGCGCAACAGGAATGCGGAAACAGGAGCTGATATTCGCTATCCTTCAGGCACAATCAGAAAAAGCCGGAAGTGTTTACGGCGCCGGCGTTCTTGAAATCCTGCCTGACGGCTTTGGCTTTCTCCGCTCGCTTGATTACAGCTATCTTCCTTCACCGGATGATATATATGTATCGCCGTCGCAGATAAGAAGATTCTCCCTCAGAACAGGAGATTACATATCAGGACAGATAAGACCGCCTAAGGAAAACGAAAGATACTTTGCCCTGCTGAAGGTGGAAACCATAAATGACGAATCCCCTGAGGACAATGTAAGCAGGCCGCTGTTTGATAACCTTACACCGTACTACCCGACAGAAAAAGTAAATCTTGAATATGATTCAAATGATTTCTGCACACGTGTTATGGACCTTATAACACCCATAGGCAAGGGACAGCGCGGGCTCATAGTTGCAGCTCCGAGAACAGGAAAGACGATGCTACTTCAGTCAATAGCAAAGGCGATCAAAAAGAACCACACGGAGATACACCTGATAATACTCCTTATTGATGAGAGACCCGAAGAGGTCACAGACTGGAAAAGACAGGTGAACGCCTCAGAGATTATAAGCTCAACCTTTGATGAACCTTCACAGAGGCACTGTCAGGTCTCGGAAATGGTTATTGAAAGGGCTAAAAGACTCGTGGAGGAAAAAAGGGATGTTGTTATTCTCCTTGACAGCATAACAAGGCTTGCAAGGGCATACAATACAATAACGCCTGCCAGCGGAAAGGTACTTTCAGGCGGTCTCGATGCCAATGCCCTTCAGAGGCCTAAGAGATTCTTCGGAACTGCAAGAAATATTGAGGAAGGCGGCAGTCTTACAATAATTGCAACATCGCTTGTTGATACAGGCAGCAGGATGGATGATGTAATCTTTGAAGAGTTTAAAGGAACCGGCAATATGGAGCTTCACCTTGACCGCAAACTCGTGGACAAGAGAATCTTCCCGAGCATGGATATAAATGCATCCGGAACAAGAAAGGAAGAACTTCTTGTTGACACGGATGTCTTGAACAAGATGTGGATTCTCAGAAAAGTCCTTAATCCTCTGAGCACTGTTGAGAGCATGGAATTCCTCCTCAGCAAGCTGAAAGGGACAAAGATCAACAAAGAATTCCTCGAAATGATGAATAAATAAAGAATGACACTTCAAGATGACAGTTTCTGTTTTGTCTGCGGCAAAAAAAACCCGCAGGGACTAAAGCTATCCTTCCACTATTCCAATGGCGGAATCGTCTCTGAATTCACCCCTTCAAAAATACATCAGGGCTATAAAGACATAATACACGGAGGGATAATAACGTCTGTGCTTGATGAGGCAATGATACAGGCAGCAATAGCCGAGGGAATGACTCCTCTGACTGCGGAGATAACTGTAAGATTCAAAAAACCCTTGCTGGCAAATGAAGAAACTATTGTTGAAGCAGAGATAACAAAGAAAGATTCAAGACTGACAGAGGCAAGTTCACGTCTTTTAAAGAAAGATACAGGCGATATTATCGCCGAGGCATCCGCCAAAATGGTTCTATCAAAATAATCTTTTCTTTAGTCCAGTTTAAAATTCTCCTGTTTCCTGTTATTATGTACATATGAAAGGTCATTTCCTGATTATAGGCATACTTGTATTGGTAGTTTCTGTTCTTATTACTTTAAACATCTTTTTTCAGCAATCACTCCAGATGGAAATTGCAGGACAATTTAATGAGCAGCAATACCTTATCTCAAAATCTATTGCTGAAAATATAGGAGAATATATACATTTCTTAAAGGAAGACGTTCTTTCAATTGTCAGTATACTTTCAAAAATGGATATTAACAACAAAAATGACTTTGAGTGGTTAGCAAAAGATGTTATTAGAAAAAAGATAACAATTAAGACAACCCTTTTAATTTTAAACTCTCGCGGTAATATTGTTTTTATGCAGGGTGAAAGAAACTCCCATTATCCTGTTCCCTCCGAGATATTAAAACAGACAAAAGGTTTATCCTCGGGTTCCGTAAATATATTAGAAACACCATCCACCCTTCATATTACAGCTACCGTATATAAACAAAATATGCTCAAGAATATAATTGTTCTTTCAGTCAGGATAAATGATATAGCGAATCATTTTATTACTGACACATCCACCAGCGAGGATCCACAAAGCGGGAATTATGTCTGTCTACTCGATAAAAACGGAAACCTCCTTTACCACCCTCCCCAGCAATCTATGGTTGAAAAAAATATTCGCAATGCAGATTCCACGTGTTTTAAATGTCATTTAAATTTTGAACTTGAGGAGATGATAATAGAAGGCAAAACCAAAAATAACAACAAATATATTGCGCCTTTCAATCAGGACAAGATTCTGGCATTTTCCAAGGTTGATATAAATAATCTTTTATGGACAGTTATTGTATCAGCGCCTTATTCTGAGGTAACCCGCACCACACAGCAGAGCATGAAGTTTTACTCCTATCTCATAATTTCCATTTTGATAACAACAATCCTCGTCTCAACAGCGCTCATAGCGTTCAACAAGAAAAGGATACAGGCGAATGAGATAGCAAAGAGACAAAAGGCAATGGAAAAATACGCCATTGAATTAGAAGAACAGGTAAGCACAAGAACTGAAGAACTTCTTACAGAAAAAGAAAAACTAAATACCATCGTTAGCACCATAGGGGCAGGAATCATACTATTCAACAAACAGGGTGAGATTCAATGGGCAAACCAGATGATTAAGGATATGTCAGGTTCCGATGTTGTAGGAACGACCTGCGATGAATTGTATTCAAAGTGCGAGATTATAGGCCCTTATTCACTGAAAAACGATGTTGAGACAGTAATCATGTCCAACCTGTTTGGGAAAAAAGGCAAATACTTTCAGGTTATCACTGCGCCGGTGAAGGGAGAAAGCGGTGAAATTTATGCACATATCCAGCTTATACAAGATGTCACGGAAATAAAGAAGATGGAAGAACAAATGACAACTTCAGAGAAACTTGCTTCAATTGGCAGGCTTGCAGCAGGTATTGCTCATGAGATAGGGAATCCCCTGACTTCCATATTTTCCTTCGTACAGATACTGAGGGAGATTGAACAGGAAGAATTCAAGAAAGACAGCCTTAAAACTATTTCATTTCACATAAACAGGATTTCAGAAATTCTGAAACAGCTTTCGGGCTTCTCAAAAATGCCTATCGGAGAGCCAAATCTGTGCAAGATAAATGATGTAATAGAAACATCTATTAACCTAATCCAATATGATAAAAAGGCAAAAGACATAGATATCAATGAAGCGCTTTCTCCTGCCCTGCCTGATGTTACCGTAGACTGCAACCAGCTTTCACAGGTATTTGTCAACCTCATACTCAATGCCATAGATGCCATGCCTAATGGAGGGGAACTTACAGTCAGAAGTTTTGTAAAAGAAAATAACATTGTTGTACAATTCAAAGACCAGGGGATAGGGATTCCAAAGGAAAACCTTATAAAGATATTTGACCCGTTTTATACAACCAAGGAAAAAGGTACGGGATTGGGCCTTGCTGTAAGTTATAATATCATCGAAAAAATGAACGGGACACTCACTGTTGAAAGTGAAGTAAATAAAGGGAGTACTTTTAACATTACTATACCGATAAAAAGGAGAAGCGACACATAAAAAGCATATGAAACCCAAAATATTAATAGTAGATGATGAACCTGATATATGCAAGGCACTCGAATTTTTGCTGAAGAGAGAGGATTATGATGTAACATCCGTTAACAGCGGCGAGGATGCAATAGAAAAGATTAAGAAGGTGAGTTTTGATGCAATACTTACCGATATAAGAATGGGAAAAGTTGATGGTATTATGGTGCTGGAGAAAGCAAGAGAGATATGTCCTGATACTCCGGTAATAATGATGACCGCTTTTGCCTCTATAGAGTCTGCAGTAGAAGCCATGAGAAAGGGGGCATATGACTATATCGTTAAACCCTTTCTAAATGAGGAGATAAAACTAACAATAAGGAAAATCCTCGAACAGAGGAGAATAATAAGTGAAAATATTGCTCTTAAGCAACAAGTCAGCCAGCGTATTGCGTGCAAGGAATTCGTTGCAAACTCAGATGCCATGATAAAAATAATCGAAACCCTTGAAAAGGTGATACCTACAAAGAGCAATATTATGATTCTGGGAGAGAGCGGAACTGGAAAGGGGCTTATGGCAGAACTCGTCCACTGTAACAGCCAGAGGCGTGACAAGCCCTTCATCAGTATAAATTGCTCAGCCATCCCCGAAGGACTTCTTGAATCAGAACTCTTTGGTTACAAAAAGGGTGCATTCACCGGTGCTGTATCAGACAAGCTTGGACTAATTCCTCTTTCCAGCCAGGGAACTCTCTTTCTGGATGAAATAGGCGACATGCCTCCCAACCTGCAGGCAAAACTCCTGAAAGTGCTGGAAACCGGTGAAGTTTATCCGTTAGGTGATACAAAACCCAAATTGGTAGACCTGAGAATAATTTCTGCAACTAATGTGGACAACATAGAAAACAGGATAGCAGAAGGAAAATTCAGAAAAGACCTTTACTGGAGATTAAATGTGATAGAAATAAAGATTCCGCCTTTAAGGGAAAGGTTGGAAGATATAGAGATACTTTCAAAACACTTTCTAAGAAAATTTACAGAGGAACATAAAAAGGATATAAAAGGGTTTGACCCCCAAACACTCGCTCTGTTCATCGATTACCAATGGCCCGGCAATGTAAGAGAACTAAAAAACACACTCGAGCGGGCAGTTGTTCTTGCAGAGGGCTCGATAATAACTGTCGCTGACCTGCCGGATAAATTACAGAAAGCCAAATATGAGAGGGAGCCCTCTACTCTTAAGGCATATCTCGGCAATTATGAAAAACACCTGCTTGTGTCTACTTATAAGGCTCTTAATAAAGACAAGGAAGCAATGGCTAAAACACTTGGAATAGACCTGGCAACGCTATACAGAAAACTCAAAAAGCATGGAATTGAAACCGAATGAAAAAGCCATTTTATATCGGTGCTGCCTTTGGCGGTGTCTTAGGCATAGTTACAGCTCTTAGCATGGATGTCCTGTTAGGTCAAAATCCAGGAGGAGGCTGGAGTGAGGCTGTGGCAAATGATATGAACCGCCTTTTGAAAACTAATTTCTCTACCAATAGTTCTATTGTTATCGCAGGAGTTATTTTTGTAATTGGTCTAATAGGAATTTTCGGGGCATTTGCAGGCGGCATTTTCGGTGTTATAATCGCCCGTTTTTTTGACAGTCTCACAAAAGAACCTTAAACACTTCTCAGAATCGGAACATCGGTTTTGCAGTCCTTTTCTCCTCTGGCCAGACTATTTCCTTTTCTCCATTTTGCCACTGTATTACAAAAGGGAGGTGTTTTATCTGCCTGCCTGTTTTGTCAACCCCATACCTGCCGATGATGCTCGATGTTTCTATTATGAATAGATTATCCCTTATCTTATCCTTGAAAAATCCTCGTGTCTTTTTTATAGCAGCCTCTAAGATCTCGCCTGCTGCATAAGCCGTTGCCGAATGATATGAAGGTTCCTCATCATAAACTTTCAGGTATGATTCATAAAATGCTCTGGAATCAGGGGAATCCGATATATTTTGATGCACCCAGTGGCTTGTAGTAAAGACATATTCAGCATCTGCCTGAAGTCTGTTATAGAATGCCCTTGTGGCAGGTCCAACTGTAGCATAGTATGCCATTGGATGCCATCGAATTTTTTTCAACGACAGCAGGATGTCCACTGCTTCATTAAAATGTCCGCATACAATTAGAACACGGGCATCAAAGGATTTTATTTTTTCAGCTAACGCTTCTAATCTTTGAGCTCCCTTTCTAAACTTTTCAAATAAAAGAACCTTAAGCCCGGACATTTCAGCGCTCTTTTTTGTCCCATTTGCACTGTCTTCTGAAAAGGGGTCATCCGCATACACTATGGCAACCTTTGTGAAACCATGCGTTGCCACCACCTCAATAAAACCTTCTGTATATCTGCTGGCAGGCGTATAAACACCGAAGATATATTTATACCCTCTCTGCCATAACCTGTCTGCCGAAGCACCCGATATGAGGATGGGGTAACCATATTTCTCTGTTACAGGCAGTATTGCTTCGGTTATCTCGCTTGAATAAGGGGAAAAAAGGAAATCAACATGATCTTTCAATATAAGATGTTCATAAATGGCTTTAGCAGTCCGGGGCTCGCTTTTATCATCATATATGATAACCCTCACCTTTTTGCCGAGGATGCCGCCTCTGCTGTTTACATCCCTTTCCCACAGCTTAAAACCCTTCATCTGTTTATCAGACATCTCGGAATATTTACCTGTCAAACCAAGGGTCAGTCCGATTTTGATAGTGGCTTCGGCTGTTGATGCTAACAAGGAAAATATAAAAAGTATGATGAAAATTTTTCTCATGCAAAATTTTCAAACAATTTACTGCCCAGATAAGTGCTTATTTAATGTCCGGTGCAGCCTTGCCTTTTTCGGCTTTTATTGCACGATCATAGCCTTTAACGCCCCAGTGACAACGGGTGCACTGGACATTCATGGCAAAACCCATTTTGCCGTCATGACATGAACCGCAATATTTTCGCTTTTGAAACGCCTTGTGATTGAAATCTTCATTTTTCTGCGCATTCAATGCTTCCATTTGAAAAAGTTTATCATGACACAGGTTGCAGCTCATACCAAAATCTTCAACATGACTCTTGTGACTGAACATTACTGCCTTTACCGGTTTTGTGAAGAGTATGTCCCCGCCATAGCCTGCCTCTTCGGCAATGCTCAAGCGGTTATCAAGGCACAGAAAGGCAACGGATGCAATCACTATAAGCAAAAGGGTCATCATCAACCTCATTGAACCACCTCCATAATTAATGTGAAATATCATTTTTTGTAGGGATGTCTGTAAAAACAGGTATCTAACTTTTGTTTTGCTTGCCACTGCTGCTTATCCTCTCGTATAAAAAATGTTTGGCATGGCTCCTGTTTCTGGCCGTAAAACCCACACGGTTTTGCTAACTTGGTGTATCATACGGTAGACTTCGTTTTGAGGGTCTGAAAGGTCGCCAAATACACGCACATTGGCAGGACAGGCTTCAGAACATGCTGTTGTGTTATGCCCAAGGGATAGACGGGTGTCAAAACAGAAATTGCATTTGTCAACTGAACGGCGCTCGTCATTGTAGTACCTTGCATTGTAAGGACATGCGGTTATACATGTCTTGCAGCCAATACATTTTTTATAATTCATCATCACTATACCACTTTTCTCATCCTTGTACGTCGCCTTTGTAGGACAGCCCATAACACACGGTGGTCTATTACACTGATTACATAGTACAGGGATGAATTCTCTCTTTTGTTCATCAGATTTAGGGACTTCCCTTTCAAGTATCATGGTGCGGTAGCCATATGAAGGCACATGATTTGTTTTCACGCATCCCTCCATACAGCGTTCACATCCTATGCAGCGGTTCTGGTATATAAGCATACTGTAATGTGGTTTATACGGATACTGTGCGGCGAATTCCTTGGGTGAAGCAAATGCTTTATCCACTATGGAAACCAGAGAAAGAATTGAGCCTCCTGCAAGTGCTCCTGTAATTGTCAGCCCGATTTTTAAAAACTCGCGCCGTTCCAGCAAGGAAATAGTGTCGAGAGCTTTCTTGTCCTGTTCTTCAAGATTTATCATGTCAAACTTCATCAATGCCTCCCCTATATTATGAGTTCTCTTATTTTTGCATTTAGCATTCAGTAATCCTTGCCAATGCTGTATTCGTTAAAAGGCAGGAACTTACTTTCCTCAAAGCTATTATAGCAAGTTCCTGCCTTCATTAAAAATTGTTAGCATATCAACTTGCTGTTTCTGCTTCCTTGCTTTCCTCAATTGCAAGATGCAGAGGCTCTACAGCATGTTCGTGTTCCTCTACTTTATGCCCTGTAAATATCTTCTCACCCAGAAGGAAAGTCACACCTACCAGTCCCATGCCGCCCAGAACAATCAGTATCTCATGAACAGAAGGCGTATATGATAGCAGTGTCGCATACTCGTTGACTCCCAGCTCATAGAAGACAGGTACTATTTGACCCACTACTACCAGATCATACCTCATAAAGAAGATGCCGAATATCATCAGTGCAGAACCCGCAAAAAGCATCTTTATGTTCTTGCCGCGGGAAAGCAGGTAGAGTACTAATGGAGCCACCATGCCCACTATCACCTCGAGTCCCCAGAAATTCAGGGCATACTGACCGGTTAATAGCGCCATAAATGCTTCTCTTTTTGCCGGGGCGCCGACAAATCCTGTGATAATCTTCCATGCAGTGAAAAATATAACTGTGCATATCAGAAGAACTCCGACCTTGGATGTAACCTCCACAGCACGTTCCATAGGTTTATCCATCTTCTCACCGTTGATTTTATAAGCGAGATATGTGAAAAAGATGATAGCGGCGCATCCTGACATCATTGCAGAGGCGATGAAGTAAATCGGCATGTAGGGTCCATACCAGAACTCACGCCCGTGGAGCATCCCGAATACAGCGCCCAGATTGCTGTGTGCAGCGATACCGGATATCACACCCATAAATCCCGAGTACATTGCAAACTTGTGTTTCTCGATCTGCAGAAAGATAAATTCAAGCGTCATAAAGAATAGATATGCACCATACAGTGTTCCCATCCACCAGATATTGGAAGTAAGATTTGGCGAAATAACATTGTAAAGAGCCATTCTTAATGGATTTTCGATTTCAAAGAAAATTACAACAAACCCGGCAACGATCGTGAGAATCGACAGAAAAACTGCCCTTTTTGCTATAGGCATAAAATCCTTAACCCCGAAAACGTGCCCAATAGCTGAAACCAAACAAAGCCCTGTGGATGTGACAACAAAGAAAACATACGTAGATATCAAAATCCCCCAGGGAATCTCACGGGTAACATTATAAGCATGGCTGTACCCAATAGACATTGCATGAATACCCGCTGCAGCAGCGGCAACTACTACCAGACCACAGATGGCTAACCAGATGTAAAAGGTCTTGCCAACGCTTGACAGTCTGTTTACTATGCTCTGCCAGCCCATCAGAACCTTTACTTCTGCTGTTGCTTCTGAAGCTTTTGTAAGTTCTTCAGCCATATATTCCTCCTTTCAAATTGTTTTATTTTAAGTTAATACCTTTTAAAAGTTCGGTTGCAGGCGCTTATGCCTTCTTCTCTTTTGTCTTCAGCTCGATTCCTACTGTCCTGCCTGCCCTAACAACATCAACAACCTGCCCTAATAACCAGCCAATAAGTGATAATCCCACAACAAAAACAAGTCCTGTTACTAACACACCCAGTACCATAGAGATACCTACTACAATCCTCGGCAGTACCGCCATGCCAAGAGGGGTGCCAAAGATATGGCCTGCCAATTTAAGTCCAAGTACACCTCCAATAAAAGAACTGGGTAACAAGCCGATTATTGCAAACATCAGAAGACCTATCCCTGCTCCTATGTATAATCCTTTCTTTGCTATGTTATCTTTTGTTTTCATTTCTCTATCCTCCTTCTTATTTTTAACAATAACAGCTAAGCCAGTTTATGTGCTCCCCTATGTCTTGTTATTATTCCAATATGACCTATTCCCCAACCAACTAATGACGTACCGAGAACGAATACTACTCCGGTTACGAGAATGCCTAATACCATTGATATACCTACAATTGCCCTGAAAAGCAATGCAGTATCAACACCCGTTCCCATTATATAGGCTGCTATCTTCAACCCGAGCACACCTCCAACAAAAGAACTCGGCAACAGCCCGATTAATATAAACAGTATAAGCCCCACAGTTGCTCCGATGTATAAACCCTTTTTTGTTATGTTCGTTTTCATCTCTCTTGCCTCCTTCTTTCAATTTACTTATATTCATGCAGATTTTATGCCAGCATTTATATCGTTGATTTTTTTAGATTTTTAAGCGCATATTCTTTGCATTTTTGCAAAAAATTATTAATACTTTGGGCAAAACTGCGAAAAATGAAGGGATTTAAAAAGAATGGCTCTGCGGATTAAAATATGTAACGGAATGCCCTTGGGTCTCTGTAAGAATGACATTCGCTGCAAAGTATTCTCGTTTTTGATTCGCCAATAGTCCATGTGTGGGATTTATGACAGTATATGCAACCAATCTTTCGTTTCGTATGTAATCCATGCTGCCCAAGAGCAGCCTCGGTACGGTGACACCCTGTCGTACATGTAATATCAGTGGGCTTGACCCTTGTATGCATTTTGTGGCAATAATGACAGAAAAGTCCAGACATAGGACCCTTTTTAGGAATACTACTATGACATCTGATGCATTTATCCTTCGATACCATGGATGGAGGCTTTCTTGAAAAAGAATGACATTTCAGGCAGGAAAACTCCTCCATGCTGATACCGTGCACACCTTTATCCTGATGGCATTTTTGACAAGCATCTTCATTCGGAGGGAAATTATGCAATGTAGGCATATGACATGTTTTGCAATCAATCTTCTTTACCGCGTAATGTTTTGCATGGCCATATGATTTACTCGGGGTCACAGACCCCTGAGATATTATATCCATATGACAGTTCCTGCATTCCTGCCATGGTGTTGTACGACCATGTGTCACGGTAATGGGGTTTTTGCCTGTTATGACATAAGACATCAGACGAAGATTTTGTTCGATGTTACCCAGTTGATGGCACTTCTGGCATAGGACATCCCTGTGTTTCCCGTTCAGCCAGTCTGCATGCGCTCCTTTAACCAGATGACATGAAGCACAAAAGTCCGGGTCATCCTGCGTATATCTATAATAGCTATAGCCGTAAATAAACAGACTTATCACTATTACGGCAAGTATAAAACCTTTTACATGATCGGCAAAGCGCATAGAAAGCTCTTAATCCGTCTCCGTATTATCAAACTGACTTCTTTGCTTCCGACAGGTCTTCCAGTATTTTCAGCTTTGTTATCTCACCAAGTGCTATCAGTGTATCGCCTGACTTTATAGTGCTGCGGAAAGTAGGATTGAATCTCATTTCACCTGTAGCCCGTTTTATTGCAACTATTATAACACCCAGTTCCCTGCCAATGCCGCACTGGTCAAGTGTTAATCCTATAAGTTTGGAATTCTCAGGAATAACGACTTCCTCCATCTGCAATTCAATATTGCCGGTTTTTGTGGCAAATTCAATAAAATCAACAACTGCAGGTCTCAATATTGTATGCGCTATCCTGAGACCGCCGATATGATATGGCGAGACAACCTTATTTGCGCCTGCCCTTAACAGCTTGTTTTCAGAGCCTTCCTCTCCTGCCCTTGCCACTATGAACAGGTTGGGATTCAGTTCCCTTGCACTCAATACCACATAAAGATTCTCTGCATCAGTCGGCAGGACGGATATCAAACCTTTCGCCTTTTCTATGCCTACTTCCCTTAAAATTTCATCGCTCGTTGCATCTCCTTCAATAATCAGAATATCCACTCTTCCTGCTACAACTTCAGAGTTTTTTTCAATAACAACAAATTTTAAGCCCTTGCTCTTCAGTTCCCTGCAAATTATCCTGCCCATCCTGCCATAGCCACAGATAACATAATGGTTATTTAATTCCTTAATTTTCTTTTCCAATCTCTTCCTCCCGAATATTTCTTGAAGTTCCCCCTCTAAAATAGTCCTTGCACCGGTACTGAGTGCATACAACATAGTTCCCACGCCGACTATTATAAGAATAATGGTAAACACTATTCCTTTAGGAGATAAGTCATGAATCTCTCTAAATCCGACAGTGGTAAGGGTTATTATTGTCATATAAATTGAATCGAGAAATCCCCACCCTTCTATGAACATATAACCTGCAGCTCCGATGGAAATAACGGAAATTAGCAGCAACAAGGTAAGCATCACTCTTTTCCTTAGGGTTTCCAAAAAATTACATCTCCTTTAAGATACTGCCTATCTTTGCATCTATCATTTTTTTATGAGACCCTTCCCAGTAAACTTTACCACAATCCATGCACTTGAAAAAAGAATTGAAATTCAAAAAAACATACTCGGGGATATCATTTGATACAGCTTCTCTGTCTGCTGATAAAAGCTCGCCGTTACATTCTGTGCAGCGCGGCATTATTTCTTCTGTTCCGGTGCTGGTAAAGTTTTTGAGAGCTTTTAAAAGTTCTTTTAGCTGGCCGGCTGTGTCATTGGATTTTAAAAGGATATAACTGTTGATTTTCCTGCTCCCTGCAATGCCGGAATCCCTTGTCAAAAGTATCCGCTCCTCCTGCTTTGCAATCCTTATTAACTCATTGTCGTCTATCTCTCTGAAATAAAGGGTGTCAAAACCCAGGATTCTGAGCCATTTTGAAAGGCTTCCCAACATCACATCTGAAATAAAGCGAGGCTGGCTGGACATAAAGTTAGAATTACAGAACCGTTAGTCGGGGGAACAGCTTGCAGATTTAAGCCATACCCCCAACCCAACACTGAAACTGTTTTTATTCTTCCTTCCCTTCAAGTTGCATTGAATAGAAGTCGCCTTTTATGAATGTATCCCTGTATAAAGACATGCCTGTGCCAGCAGGGATAATCCTTCCCATTATCACGTTTTCCTTCAAACCCTTTAGTTCATCAACTCCGCCGCTGAGTGCAGCTTCTGTAAGTACCCTCGTGGTCTCCTGAAATGAGGCAGCCGATATCCAGCTTTCCGTTGACAATGACGCCTTGGTGATGCCTAACAGTAAAGGCTTGCCGTGTGCCGGCTTCCCGCCTTCAGACTTAACCCTTGCATTCTCTTCAACAAAGACAATCCTGTCAACTTCATCTCCAATGAGGAATGAGGTATCTCCGGGGTCTTCAATGCGTATTCTTTTCATCATCTGACGGACTATTACCTCGATATGCTTGTCGTTTATTGTAACACCCTGCAAACGGTAGACCTTCTGCACCTCATCCACCAGATACCTCTGCAGTTCCTTTGGACCGAGTATATCAAGTATGCTGTGAGGGTTCACAGAGCCGTCCATTAACGGTTCTCCAGCCTTTACCCAGTCGCCCTCATGAACAGTCACATGTTTTCCTTTCGGTATAAGATACTCCCTTGACTCTTCGCCGCCTTTTACAACAACTACTCTCATTCCCTTGTGGGCGCCCCTGAATTCTACAATTCCGTCTATCTCTGTCACTATGGCAAGCTCTTTAGGTTTTCTCGCTTCAAAAAGTTCTGCAACCCTCGGGAGACCTCCTGTAATATCCTTCGTTTTTGTAGTTTCCCTTGGTATCTTGGCAAGAATATCGCCAGGAGCGACAGCGTTACCTCTTTCTACAAGCATGTGCGCGCCTGCAGGCAGTAAGTATCTTGCAGGATTGTTTGTTCCGGGAATCTTTGCTGTTCTGCCCTGCTCATCCTTTATTGAAATTCTTGGTCTCATATTAGCCGGATAGTCTATTACAACCTTGTGTGCAAGACCTGTGGTTTCATCCACCTCTTCTTTGAAAGTGACTCCTTCCATGATATCACCGAGGGCTATTTTACCGCCGATTTCGGTCAGGATAGGAGTGGAGTATGGGTCCCACTCAACAAGCTTCTGGTTTGACTCTACTTTCTGCTTGTCTTCTACAAATATCCTCGCACCATAGACAAGATTGTATTTCTCCTTTTCTCTTCCTGACTTATCAACGATGGCTATCATGGCATTCCTGTTTAACACAATACCGATGCCTTCCCTGTTTTTCACAGAACTGAGGTCTATGAATTTAACAAATCCAGAGTTCTTTGCCATGAGGACTGCCTGTTCTATAACCTTTGTTGCAGTACCACCGATATGGAAAGTTCTCATGGTAAGCTGCGTGCCCGGCTCGCCGATAGACTGCGCTGCGATGATTCCTATGGCTTCTCCAATCTCGATTGCCTCGCCTCTTGCAAGGTCCCTTCCGTAACACTTTCCGCACACACCGATCTTGGAATTACATGTCAGGACAGACCTTATCTTAACCCTGTCTATTCCTGCCTCTGCAATCTTCTTTGCAAGGTCATCATCTATTTCGGTATTTCTGACAGCAATAACCTCATTGGTTACGGGGTCTTTCAATGTTTCAGCAAGTGTTCTTCCAAATGCCCTTTCCTCCAGCGGCAGCACTATTTCACCGCCTTCAACAAGCGCGGTAATTATTATGCCTTCCCTTGTTCCGCAATCATCTTCAAGCAGGATAACATCCTGCGCAACATCAACGAGTCTCCTTGTAAGGTATCCTGCATTGGCAGTCTTTAATGCTGTATCTGCCAGTCCCTTCCTTGCTCCGTGAGTTGATATGAAGTACTGCAGCGGGGTAAGACCTTCCCTGAAGTTAGCAGTAATCGGCGTTTCGATAATTTCGCCTGAAGGTTTTGCCATCAAGCCTCTCATGCCTGCGAGCTGTCTTATCTGGGCAACGCTTCCTCTTGCGCCGGAGTCAGCCATCATGAATATGCTGTTGAAGGTTCTCCTCTCCTTTAATTCTTCTTCAGTAAAGAGCTTGCCTGATTCGGCTCCCAGTTCTTTCATCATTTCATCAGCAACCTTTTCTGTTACATTTGCCCATATATCTACAACCTTGTTATATCTCTCGCCTTGCGTTATAAGACCGTCTGCATACTGCCTCTGAACCTCCATGACCTCCTGTTCGGCTTCCTTAATCAACTCGGGTTTCTTTGAAGGGATGTGCATATCGTCAATACATATGGAAATACCCGAGATTGTTGCATAATAAAAGCCTAACTTTTCAAGCTTATTCAGGAAAACGACAGTCTCCCTTTTGCCTGATGCTTTATGGATATACTCAATCAGCTTGCCAAGTTCCTTTTTTGTGAGCTCCTTATTAACCATTGAGAATGGAATATCCTTTGGAAGTATATCGCTGAAGAGAACCCTGCCTGCTGTCGTTTCTATGCGCTCGCCGTTTATCCTCACCTTTATCCCCGCATGCTCATGCACAGCGCCTGAATCATAGGCAACGCGTACATCTTCAGGGTCGGCAAAAATCCTTCCTTCACCTCGGACTCCATTTTTCTGTTTTGTAAGATAGTAGATACCCAGAACCATGTCCTGTGTGGGAAGAACAATAGGTTTGCCGTTAGCAGGTGAAAGGAGATTGTTTATTGACATCATCAGCACCCTCGCCTCTACCTGTGCTTCAATTGAAAGAGGGACGTGCACAGCCATCTGGTCACCGTCAAAATCAGCATTAAATGCTGTACAGACAAGCGGATGAAGCTTGATAGCCTTTCCTTCAACCAGAATCGGCTCAAAGGCTTGTATGCCGAGCCTGTGAAGGGTCGGAGCGCGGTTTAAAAGAACAGGATGCTCCTGTATAACTTCATCCAGGGCATCCCATACTTCAGGTCTTTCTTTTTCAACAAGTCTTTTTGCCTGCTTTATTGTAGTGGCAAAACCCTTCTCTTCCAGTTTATTGAAAACAAAGGGTTTGAAAAGCTCAAGCGCCATAAGCTTTGGAAGTCCGCACTGATTCAATTGTAAGTCGGGTCCGACGACTATAACTGAACGGCCTGAATAGTCAACCCTTTTACCAAGAAGGTTCTGCCTGAACCTGCCCTGCTTACCCTTTATCATATCACTTAATGATTTGAGCGCCCTCTTTCCTCCAACCTTTAATACCTTTGTCTTCTTGCTGTTGTCAAAAAGGGCATCGACGGCCTCCTGAAGCATCCTCTTTTCATTCTTGATGATTACGCTCGGTGCCTTTAATTCCATCAACCTCTTTAATCTGTTGTTTCTGTTTATAACCCTTCTGTATAAATCATTAAGGTCGGATGTGGCAAAGCGTCCTCCGTCCAGAGGCACAAGAGGTCTCAGATCAGGGGGCAGTACAGGCACTATGTCAAGAATCATCCATTCAGGTTTATTGCTGGACTTTATGAATGCATCAACTATTTTAAGTCTCTTTGTGAGTTTCCTTTTCAATCCCAGAGATGAAACAGAATCTATTTTTTCCTTCAGTTCCTTTGCCAGTGATTCCAGAGCAATTTTTTTCAGAAGTTCTCTTATTGCTTCTGCCCCCATGCCGCTTTTAAACCGGTTGCCAAACTCTGAGAGCTTCTTTTTATATTCATCCTCTGAAAGCAGTTCCTTTGGCTTTAAAGGTGTATCCCCGGGATCAATTACAATATAGTCTTCAAAATAGAGCACCCTCTCCAGTTGTCTCACGGGCATATCAAGCAGTGTTCCTATCCTGCTCGGAATTCCCCTTAGAAACCAGACATGGGCAACAGGCGTGGCAAGCTCTATATGGCCCATCCGTTCCCTTCTGACCTTTGACTGTATTACTTCAACGCCGCACTTATCACATATAACACCTCGGTGCTTCATCCTTTTGTATTTCCCGCAAAGACACTCCCAGTCTTTTACAGGACCGAATATCTTTGCACAGAAAAGACCGTCATGCTCCGGTTTAAATGTGCGGTAATTTATTGTTTCCGGTTTTTTTACTTCTCCAAAAGACCACTCTCTAATCTTTTCAGGAGATGCGAGCTTGATTCTTATGGCATCAAAATCCCTCGGATTTTTTGGCTTCTGAAAAAGGGCGTAAATGTCTTCTACCAATCTATTCCTCCCTGTTCCTCTTTTTCTCAAGAAGCTCAACATCAAGACCAAGACTCTGGAGCTCCTTTATTAATACGTGGAATGATTCAGGCACTCCCGGTTCAAGCACGGGGTCTCCTTTGACAATAGCTTCATACATGCGCGATCTTCCGCTTATGTCATCACTTTTTACGGTCAAAAACTCCTGTAGTGTATGGGAAGCACCGTATGCCTCCAATGCCCATACTTCCATCTCACCCAGTCTCTGGCCGCCGAATTGAGCTTTTCCGCCGAGAGGCTGCTGTGTAACAAGTGAATACGGTCCTATGGAACGGGCGTGTATCTTGTCAGCAACAAGATGGTGCAGTTTCAACATATACATACAACCAACTGTTACAGGCCTCCTGAACGGTTCGCCTGTCCTGCCGTCATAAAGTACCGTCTGAATTGAACTCGATTCAAATACTTTTCTGCCAACTTGTCTGCCGTCAAAAATAGTTATCTCATCGGCATTTTGCTCTTTGGCTTCCTTTAAAAGATTCTTAATTTCCTTTTCTCTTGCACCCTCAAAAACCGGTGTCGAAACATATTGGCTGAGTAATGTAGCAGCCCATCCGAGATGTGCTTCAAGAATTTGTCCTACATTCATTCTGGACGGAACGCCGAGCGGGTTCAGAACGATGTCTACAGGTGTACCGTCGGGCAGATAGGGCATCTCCTCTTCAGGCAGTATCATAGACACAACGCCTTTATTGCCGTGACGCCCTGCCATCTTATCACCGACCTGTATTTTCCTTTTCATTGCAATATACACCTTTGCAATCTTATTTACGCCAGGCGGCAATTCATCGCCTTTCTTTACCCTCTCCATTCTTTCATGATAACGGGTTTCAAGATACCGTATATCCTGATTGTACCCACCGTTCACCTCATCAATCTTTGCCTTTGTATCAATATCTTCAATCTTTATCCTTAAATAATGGTCATCTTTAACCCTGCTCAGATGGGCTTCAGTCAATTTTTTGCCTTTTGCACATATGACTTCTTTTGTTTTGTGATCTTTCAGGTCATCGGTGAGTTTCTGTCCTGTCAGTAAATTTCTTATCTTCAGGGCTTTTTCTTCTTTCAGAATCTTTATCTCTTCCTCTAAATCCCTCTGCAACCTGTTAATGTCATCTTCCTCAATGCTCTTTGTCCTTTCATCCTTTTCTATTCCCTTCCTTGAAAGAACCCTTACATCAACAACTGTACCTTCAATGCCAGGCGGGACAATCAGACAGCTTTCCTTGACTTCTTCTGCCTTTTCACCGAATATTGCCCTCAAAAGTTTCTCCTCCGGTGTTAACATTGTCTCGCCTTTAGGAGTGACCTTGCCGACAAGTATGTCGCCTGCCTTTACCTCTGCACCAATTCTGATTATTCCGCTTTCATCAAGGTCTTTCAGTGCCTCCTCTCCGACATTGGGAATATCCCTTGTAATCTCTTCGGGGCCGAGCTTTGTATCTCTCGATTCAACCTCAAACTCATCAATATGAATGGAAGAATAAACATCGTCTTTAACAAGTCTTTCGCTTATAAGAATAGCATCCTCAAAGTTATATCCTCCCCAGGGCATAAAGGCAACTATTACATTTTTGCCAAGAGCCAGTTCTCCGAATTCAGTAGATGGACCGTCGGCTAATATGGTGCCTCTTCTTACCCTGTCGCCTGTTTTAACTATAGGTTTTTGATTCATACAGGTGCCCTGATTGGACCTCTGGAATTTGACAAGACTATAAATATCAACCCCCCCTCCATGCTCGGTAACTTTAACAACAATTCTTGAGGAATCAATACTTTCAACGATGCCAGATCTTTTAGCAATGATAAGCCATCCTGAATCCCTTGCAGCAACATACTCCATACCAGTTCCAACAACAGGCGCCTCGGGTCTTAACAGGGGGACTGCTTGTCTCTGCATATTCGAGCCCATCAATGCCCTGTTGGCATCATCATTTTCAAGAAACGGGATAAGTGAAGCAGATACACCCACTATCTGTTTCGGCGAAACATCCATGTACTGGATATTTTCCGGGGAAACCATCTGAAAATCTCCGCTGACCCTTGCGGAGACAGCCTCGTCTATAAGTTTCCCCTTTTTATCCATAGGGGATGTAGCTTCAGCTATAACATATCTCTCACCTTCCAAGGCTGAAAAATACACTATTTCGTCCGTAGCATAACCATTAACTACTTTTCTGTATGGTGCCTCTATGAAACCGAAATCATTAACTTTCGCATAACTTGCAAGAGAGGTAATAAGTCCTATGTTTGGCCCTTCAGGAGTCTCAATAGGACATATCCTTCCATAATGTGTGGGGTGCACATCTCTGACTTCAAATCCTGCCCTCTCCCTTGTAAGACCGCCGGGACCGAGGGCTGATAACCTCCTCTTATGGGTTATCTCGGAAAGCGGATTTGTCTGGTCCATAAACTGGCTTAACTGACTCGAACCAAAGAACTCCTTGACAGCTGCAAGCACGGGCTTTGCATTGATAATATCGTGTGGCATTGCTGAATCGAGTTCTGTAATGGTCATCTTTTCTTTTATTGCCCTTTCCATGCGCACAAGCCCTATTCTGAACTGATTTTCAAGAAGCTCGCCTATGCCTCTGATTCGCCTGTTGCCGAGGTGGTCAATATCATCTACCTCGCCCTTGCCTGTCCTGAGGTTTAATAGATACCGCACAATTTCAACAATATCCTTATCAGTCAGCACCCTTAGATCTAAAGAAATATCAAGCCCCAGTTTTTCATTCACCTTCAACCTTCCCACAGGAGAGAGATCATATCTTTTAGGGTCAAAAAACAATCCGTTAAAAAGCTCGCGAGCAGCATCTTCGGTTGCAGGTTCACCAGGTCTGAGTTTTTTATAAATTTCCTTTAATGCCTCCTTCTGTACAGTAACCCTGTCTGTAAGAAGAGTCTCTCGAAAAGACGGCAGATAATTTACATTATCAATAAACAGCAGATGCAGTTTGTTTATTTTGAGTGAAAGTATTTTCTGAAACAATTCTTCTGTAATCTCTTTGTTTCCG
The DNA here is from genome assembly GCA_013824325.1 of Thermodesulfovibrio sp. GTDB lineage: Bacteria > Nitrospirota > Thermodesulfovibrionia > Thermodesulfovibrionales > Dissulfurispiraceae > PNNP01. The sequence continues at coordinate 33,351 of PNNP01000002.1, forward strand.
TCAAGAAGTATTTCGCCTGTTGTCGGATCTACAATATCTGTCAGTGTTACCCTCCCGACAATCTCGCCCCTTGATATCGGTATCTCCTTTATTCCTGCACTCTCAATCTTTTTAAGGACAATCTTTGTTATCTTACTGCCCTCTTTTGCAATAACTTCCTTGCTGACTTGAGAGATTATATTAAACTTGGTTCTTATACCGGCAAGCACTTCACTTACCACCCTGGTATAGTTATCCTTATCCTTAATCTTTATCTCTTCAACAGGATAAAAGGTCTTAAGAAGGTCCTCATTTGAATAACCAAGAGCCTTCAAGACAATGGTTGCAGGCAGTTTCCTGCGCCTGTCAATCCTTACATAAAGTATGTCCTTTGAATCAAATTCAAAATCAAGCCATGATCCCCTTACAGGAATTACTCTTGCTGTGTATAAAAGTCTACCGCTTGCATGAGTTTTGCTCTTGTCCGGAGCAAAATAAACTCCGGGTGAACGGTGTAACTGGCTTACTATTACTCTCTCAATGCCATTTATAATAAAGCTGCCTGTTTCTGTCATTACAGGCATTTCACCAATATAAACTTCCTGTTCCCTCGACTCCTTAAGTATCTTTTTGCCTCTTTCATCCTTGTCCCAGATATTAAGTCTCCCTTTTATCTTAAGAGGTGCAGCAGATGTTATGCCTTTGAGTATGCACTCACGGGGTGTCACCTTTGACTCACCAAGAGTATAGGAAATAAATTCTATTGATGTTGTATCATTATAGTCAGTTATCGGGAAAACACTGTTGAAAGCCGCTTGTAATCCCTCATCAGCTCTTTTTTCTGAAAGGGTATCCTTTTGCAGAAATCTGTCAAAAGACCTCTTCTGAAATTCTACGAGATACGGAACCTCCAGAACCGGAGGTACCTTACCAAAATTCAATCGCTCCCTAAAAAGCTTTGCCATGGCTCTCCTTTAGATAGGTGATGCGTAATGTGTAATGCGCAATGAGTCAGCATCTTCTTCAGATATACCCATCACGCATTACGCTTCACTCATTACGGTTGTTACTTTATTTCTACCTTTGCTCCCTCTGCTTCGAGTTTTGCTTTTATTGCATCTGCTTCTTCTTTTGAGACACCTGTTTTTACCGGTTTGGGCGCTCCGTCTACCAGTTCTTTTGCTTCTTTAAGTCCAAGCCCTGTTAACTCCCTGACGACCTTGATTGCCTGAATCTTCTTGTCTCCCGCTGCTGTAAGAATTACATCAAAACTCGTCTTCTCCTCTACGGCAGCCGATGCGGGTACTGCAGCGCCGGTCCCCGGTGCTGCAGCGACAACAGGAGCAGCCGCTGTAACACCGTATCTTTCCTCGAATTCTTTGATAAACTGTGACATATCAAGAATTGTCATGTTATCAATAAACTTGAAAACATCCTCTTTTGTTATAGCCATTTAAGCTTCCTCCTTTATAAACTTTTTTTATTTTTTAGAGATTCTAATGCATAAGCAAATTGTAAAACTGTAGCATTCAATGCACCAGCCAACTTAGACAGCGGCGACTGGAAAGCCCCTGCCAGCATGCCGAGAAGTATACTTCTTGACGGCAGCCTTGACATAGATTTGATATCATCAAGAGAACAAAATCGTCCTTCTATAACGCCGCTCTTTACCTTGAACTTGTCATTCTTCTCAGCATACTCAAGGATTTTTTTAGCCGCTGCAATAGGGTCGTCAAAACCAAAAGCTATCCCGGTAGGTCCTGCAAAAAAATCTTTTGCAGATTCAATAGGAGTTCCCTTTGCAGCAATATTTACCATGGTATTTTTGAATACCTTATATTCTGCGCCGGCCTCCTTTAAAAGCCTTCTTAGTCGTGCAAGCTCTGCAACAGTCAGGCCCTTGTATTCAGTGAGAACAACAGCTTTTGACCTTGAAAACTTTTCTGATAATTCGGCTATCTGTTGGGACTTCTTTTCCTTGGTAATCAGATTAATCCTCCCTTCCCAGAGACCAGGATTTACCACGTTAGCTGGTGATAAATTGCCAGCTTCTTTGTCTCGGCAGGCGGGTTGCCCCATTAAACACTTGTGCCTGCTGTCTCTGACTTTATAAATACAGGCAAAGCCTGCTATGCTACCTTTAATTTTGCTATGTCTATTTTTATACCAGGTCCCATTGTGGATGAGATTGTAATCTTTTTAATGTATCTACCTTTTGACGTCGAAGGTTTTGCCCTTATAACCGCCTTTAAAATAGCCATTGCGTTTTCTAATAACTTCTCTTTATCGAAGGAAGCCTTTCCGATGGGAACATGAACGATTCCTGCTTTTTCTGCTTTATACTCAACTTTTCCAGCCTTTATTTCCTTAACAGCTTTTGCGATATCAAAAGTAACTGTTCCGAGCTTGGGATTCGGCATGAGTCCCTTCGGACCAAGAACCTTGCCGAGCTTTCCAACTAAGCCCATAACATCAGGGGTAGCAACTGCCTTATCAAATTCAAGCCAGCCTTTCTGAATCTTATCTACCATGTCCTCTGCCCCGACATAATCGGCGCCGGCTTCTGTAGCCTCCCTCTCCTTTTCCCCTTTTGCAAAAACCAATACCTTTACCGGTTTGCCTGTTCCATAAGGAAGGACAACTGTCCCCCTTACCATCTGGTCAGATTTTCTCGGATCAACTCCAAGATTTATTGACATATCTACTGTTTCATCAAACTTGGCAAAAGCGCTCTCCCTTATCACTGAAACTGCTTCCTCAATTGAATATTCTCTGGTTAAATCAAGCTTCGACTCTATATTTTCAAGTTTTTTACCCATCTTGACCTCCTTAGTCTTTTACATCCACACCCATGCTTCTTGCAGTTCCCTCTATTATCTTCACTGCCGCTTTAATGGATGTGGTATTTAAATCCGGAAGCTTTGTTTTTGCTATCTCTTTAACCTGAGCGCTTGTAATAGCACCTACCTTATCTTTATTAGGAATGCCAGAACCTTTTACAATCCCTGCTGCTTTCTTAATCAATTCAGATGCAGGAGGTGTTTTCAGAACGAAGGTGAATGACCTGTCATTGTAAATGCTCAAAACAACAGGTATAAGTGTATCCTCCATCTTTTGTGTCTGGGCATTAAACTGCTTGCAAAATTCCATAATATTGATTCCATGCGGACCAAGCGCTGGCCCAACAGGCGGAGCCGGATTAGCTTTTCCAGCAGATATAACGAGTTTAACCTGTGCTACAACCTCTTTTTTAGCCATCTATTTCCTCCATATTTCAAATCGCAATACATAATACATAACGCATAATATAGTAAAGAATTTTTGTCTTTTACCTGTTACACATCACCCATTACGCATTACGCATTACGTTTATCACGCTTTCTCTACCTGTGAAAATGACAGTTCAACAGGTGTTTGTCTGCCAAATATACTGACCATGACCCTTAACCTGCCATGGTCCATATCAACCTCATCGACATAGCCGACAAAACTACTGAACGGGCCATCAATAATCCTGACATTTCCAGACTTTTCAAACTGAGTCTTTACAACCGGCACAGGCCCTTTTTCCATCTGCTGCAGTATCACTTCGACTTCTTCCTGAGGAATCGCAACAGGTTTGGTTCCGCCAATAAAGCCGGTTACACGCATGGTGCTTTTAATCAGATGCCATGTATCGTCATCCAGTTCCATTTCCACCATAATATAGCTTGGATAAAATTTCTTGTCAGTCTCTTTCTTTTTTTTACCCTTTAACTCAACAATCTTCTCTGTTGGAATAAGTATCCTGCTAATTTTATTCTCAAGCCCTTTCTGCTTGACCTTTTCCTCTATTGCAGCTTTTACTTTTTCCTCATATCCTGAATATGTATGAACAACGTACCAGTTTTTTTCCATATACCTTACCTGACCAGAAGCTTAACTACCTTAGCGAGACTCATATCCACCACACCCAAAAAAACCGAAACAATTATCACGGTAGTTATAACAACCCATGTAGAGCCGATAAGTTCCTCCCTTGAAGGATAATTAACCTTTTTTGCCTCAACCTTAACTTCCTGAAAAAAACTTTTTACCTTTCCAATCATTCCAGCTCCTTACTTATTAAGCTCCTCCCGATATAGTGGCAGGCCAGGAGGGATTTGAACCCCCAACCCTCGGATTTGGAGTCCGACGCTCTATCCGTTAGAGCTACTGGCCTATGTCTTTGTCTCCTTATGCAGCGTATGTTTTCTGCAATGTCTGCAATATTTCTTTAGCTGAAGTTTATCTGTAGTATTCTTCTTATTCTTCATGTTCGAATAGTTTTTATTCTTACATTCAGTGCACTGAAAAAGTATTATATCTCTCATAATCTAC
>PNNP01000003.1 GCA_013824325.1 Thermodesulfovibrio sp.
GATTTTACCATCATGAATAAGTTCAATCACAGTCACTTCTGGCGGGGAGAGAAAGCGAATAGGAGGACCCCATGTTCCTGCACCCCTGTTTACATAAAGGAGACTATTATTGGATTTCAGCATCCCCGCATGCTTTGGATAGTAAAATTTTGTAATTAGACTAAAAGGGAAAAGCTGGCCCTTATGAACATGCCCTGAAAGCTGCAAATCAAAAAGCCCGACAGCGTCACTGTCAATTAAAGGCCTGTGTTTAAGCAACAGGGTAAATCTTTCACGCGGTAATTTTGACAGAAGCTCCTTTTCAGAGATGTTTTTATAATCACCAATGGATTTTCCCCTCGGGTCATCAACGCCTGCGATATTGATTAAATCAGGAATGCTCAATCCCTCCGCCCTTAAAACAGTAAAGCCGGCACGCTTCATAAAATCAATTGACTGGTCTATTCCGGCAATAAACTCATGATTTCCTGTTATGGCGAATTTGCCATATCTGGGTTTGATTTCATGGAAGAGTTCTGTGAGCCCGTCAAGTTGATTAATCTGTCCGTCAATAAGATCTCCTGTTGATACGAAAATATCAGGGTCTGCTTTTTTAACCTGTTCGAGGATGTTTTTTAAATGCTCCTCTCTTATAATGAGTCCGAGATGGACATCGGAAATCTGTACAATCCTTAATCTGCCGGTTTCTTTCGGGAGTTTTGGAGTCTTGATAGTAATATGTTCTATTTGCACATTCTTCGCCTCAAAATAACCATAGAAGGCTATACATAGTGACAGCGCAAGAGGTATCCAGAAAGAGATTTTTGATGAAATATTCAAATGGGCAAAATCTTTTCTGAATATGAAGCCTGCTAATTTCAGAATCAGACGATAAAGGTCAGTTAAAATTGAAGCAGAAAAGAACAGAAGAATAATCCCCATCCATGTATATCCGATAAATGACAGCAGCCGGGCAAGAAGTTCAAATTCGTTTTTCTCTAATACACGGATAATGACCGGAGCTAAAACCATCGGTATCATAAAGAAGATTATGCATATACCGGTTATTTTCCCGAACTTAAAGGCAGCCCTTGCTTTCAGGAATGCGTAAAGATGCATTCCGCCATAAGTCAGGAAGAACGTTATAAAGAAGAGTCTCATTTAATTATATTCCTTTGATGGACCATGCACCGAAAAACACGATGAAATGGCTATTAAGAAAAGGCCTGCTTGCACTTGTGTTTAATCTATGGGTATTTCATCTCTGAGGTTTTCGTAAAATTGTCTGAGGTTGGGAAGCTTCTTTGCGGCCATGGCCTTCATCCCACTTCTGGGATGTTCGTTCAGGATACCCGTAATCATATATGGAATATGGTAACCCCACTCTATCTTTGCCTTCGTGAGGATGAATATCTCCTGAATGATCTCGATAATAGGCCTTATATCGAACTTGGGGTTCTTGAGGAATGAGAGCAAAAGTTCAAGAGGGCAGTTGCCTGCGCCTCTGCCCATTCCATAAATCGTTGCATCGAGACGGTTTATCCCTGCGATAATCCCCTCTATCGTATTTGCAAAGGCGAGCTGCTGATTATTGTGGGTATGTATGCCGAGTTCCTTTCCAGGGAGCGCATCAAAGTATTTCTTTGCGAGAAAGTGAATCTGCTCTGAATACATCGCACCAAAGCTGTCGACAAGATAGATAATCGGCACATCGCTTTTTGAAATGTCATCGAGCGCCTCATCGAGATCCTTTTCAAGAACCTTTGAGACCGCCATAATGTTTATAGTCGTCTCATAGCCCTTCTCCATGCAGTAATGGGCAAGGCTGATCGCTTTATCAATCTCTTTCACATAGCACGCTATTCTGATCATATCGAGGATGCTGGCGCTCTTTTGGGGTATGTCTTCGTGGTCGATTCTGCCTATATCCGCCATGGCAGACAATTTCAGTTTCTTTTCGAAGCCGCCGACAATTCTTTTTAAGTCATCTTCGGAACAGAACTTCCAAGCGCCGTTTTCGCTCCGGGAAAAGTATTTTTCCGAAGACTTATAACCTATCTCCATATAGTCAACGCCCGACTGTGAGAGAGCGATAAAGACCTTTCTTACGAAATCATCACTGAACTGCCATTGGTTGATTAAGCCGCCATCCCTAACTGTACAATCAAGGATCTTTATCTGAGGACGAAACATTTTGTGATACCTCCCCCCAAATTATTACCTGCACGCTTCTTGCATAAAGGAATCCAAAATTATACACGATTTACTGTTTTAATGTGAAGTTGGCATTTGTCCGGGCAAAATCTTCAACCTTCCTGACAAAACTTCTCGATAGCGCGGCAATAGAATTCCAGTCTCCTGCTGCCACAAGATCGCGCCTAATTATGGCTGTCCCGATGAGTAGCCCTGCAGCATCGGCAGAGAGGTATTTTAAGATATTATCGAGAGTCACCCCGCCGCAGAGCATATATCTCACAAATGGCAGCGGGCCTCTGATTGCTTTTAGAAAATCAATGCCGCCGATTTCGACGAAGGGAAAAAGTTTTATGATATCTCCACCCGCTTTATACGCCCTGTAAATTTCTGTCGGCGTGCACGCGCCGGGAATCGAAAGGGCACCTTCCTTTTTCGTGAACTTCACTACTTCTTCGTCAAAATTTGGACTCACAATATAGGATGCTCCAGCCTTAAGGGCATTTTTCACATCATCAACGCTCAGAACCGTGCCAGCACCGACAGTGACCTTTCCGTCTCTGCTTAATCGTTTTATAACCTCGTCAGCCCCTGGCACCGAGAAGGTAATCTCTATGAACCCGATTCCCCCTTCTATGCAGGCTGTCGCGGCATTATAGGCACTTTCAGGGGTTTCGGTGCGGACCGCAACCATCAATTGATGTCTCTTTAGGTTTTCTATAAGACTCTCTATGTGTGTCATAGATCCTCCATAAAAATCACTTTGCAACCTCACGCCATCCATTTGTCCTTTCTTTTATCTTTAAAATTATCTCTATTCGCATGAACAATTTATACCAGAGGATTTAAGTATTGTCAAGAATTTTAAAATAAAAAAAGTTTTAGTGTGATCATATCTGCTGCGAGTTATATTCTTTGAGTGTGGTATCATTTAATATGACCTTTGAAGTGCTGGATATATCAGGCGACATTGGAATTAAGGCATCGGGAAAAACCTGTGAGGAAGCCTTTGTGAATGCAGGCATGGGAATGTATAGCCTGATAACGGATATTGGAAAGATTAAAGATGAAAAGCGTATGGAAATAGAAGTTAAGGCAGATTCGCCTGAAAGCCTGCTTGTTCGCTATCTTAATGAACTGATATTTCAGTTTGATGCTTATGGTTTTATCGGAAGGGGGATTAAGATCTTAGATTTAAGATTGATGATTTCTAATTTAAAAACTGAAATCTCCAATCAGCAATCCTCAATTAAACTAAAAGTATTTGGTGAGGAATTTGATTCAGACAGGCATGAGCAAGGATTACTCGTAAAAGCTGCCACATATCACAACATCAAAATTGAAAAGAGAAATGATGAATGTATAATCGAGGTCATATTTGATATATAAGGAGGTGAAGTATGTCGCTTGAAAAGCTTAAAAGAATAGATGAAAACAGACTTGAAGTCCCGAAAGACTATAAAGAAGGCATGAGGACGAACGGCATTATATATGTTGACAGTATTCTGGAAAAAGAACTTGAATCAGGCTCTATTGAGCAGGTTGCAAATGTTGCCACACTTCCGGGCATTGTCGGCGCTTCAATGGCAATGCCTGATGTGCATACTGGTTACGGTTTTCCGATTGGCGGCGTTGCCGCATTTGATTTAAAAGAAGGAATCATATCCCCTGGCGGAGTCGGCTATGACATAAACTGCGGAGTAAGACTTTTAAGAAGCAATCTCAAAAAATCTTTTGTGCTTCTTAGAATAAAAGAGCTTATTGATGTTTTGTATAACAATATACCATCAGGTGTCGGTTCAAAAGGGAAAATCAGGCTCGGTCCGGATGATGAAGAAAAAGTGCTTTTAAAAGGGGCGCGGTGGGCTGTTGATAAGGGATTTGGTGATGCATCAGACCTTGAGAGGATTGAATCAGGCGGATGTATGGATGGAGCAGACCCGTCTATAATAAGCAGTAAGGCTTATGAAAGGGGAAGGGCGCAGCAGGGCACGCTCGGCTCAGGCAACCATTTTCTCGAGGTTCAGTATGTTGATGAGATTTACGATGAAAAGACTGCAAATGCACTCGGTCTTTTTAAAGACCATATAACAGTGATGATACACACAGGCTCAAGGGGATTTGGACATCAGGTATGCACGGATTTTCTTGAGGTCATGAGCAGGGCTGTCCGGAAATATGGTATTGTTCTGCCTGACAGGGAGCTTGCCTGCGCTCCGTTTAACAGCTCTGAGGCAAAAGATTATTTTGCTTCAATGAAAGCTGCTGCCAACTATGCATGGGCTAACAGACAGTGTCTCATGCACTGGACGCGTGAGGTTTTTATGTCGGTGTTTAAAATACCGCCTTCTGAATTAGGACTGACGCTTATTTATGATGTTGCGCATAACATAGCAAAGATAGAAGAGCATATCGTCAACGGACAGAAGAAAAAATTGGTAGTTCACAGAAAAGGCAGCACAAGGGCTTTTCCGCCGGGACATCCTGAGCTTCCTGCAGTATACAAGAATCTCGGACAGCCGGTGCTCATACCCGGAGATATGGGCAGGGCTTCTTTTGTGCTTATCGGAACAGAAAAGGCTATGAAGGAAACATTCGGCTCCACATGTCATGGAGCAGGCAGGGTAATGTCAAGACATCAGGCAATCAGACAGGCAAAGGGCCGTGCTATCTGGCGTGAAATGGAAGATATGGGAATCATTGTCAGGGCTGCAGGGAGGGAAACACTCGCTGAAGAGATGTCAGAGGCGTATAAGGATATATCAAATGTAGTTGATGTTGTGCACAATGCAGGGATTTCAAAAAAGGTTGCAAAGCTCAAGCCCATAGGTGTTATAAAAGGATAAATGAAAAAAAATAAACTCAGAATCGGCAGAATACCTTATGCAAATCTATTCCCGATTTTTTATACACTCGAAACAGAGTTTGACTGCTCATCTTATGAATTTGCAGAAGGCGTTCCATCAAAACTAAACAGAATGCTTAATAATGGTGAGGTTGACCTCAGTCCTTCGTCATCCATTGAGTATCTGAGAAATCCCTCTCTTTACAGGTACATTGACGGCATCTCTATAAGTTCAAGGGGGCCTGTCGGAAGCATCTTTCTTTTCAGCACCAAACCCATTGCAGATTTAAATGATTGCACTGTATATGTTTCGTCGCAATCAGCGACATCTATAGGTCTTCTTCATGTTATTCTGAATAAATTTTATGGACTCAACTGCAGTCTGCAATCTCTAAATAAACCTGAGGATTCCGGCAAGGAGACGTTTCTTTTGATAGGCGACGATGCCATCAGACTTGGCAGTCAGAAACCACAGCAAAAGGGAAAGTTAATTTATGATTTGGGTGAAATCTGGTATAAACACACAGGCTTGCCGTTTGTATTTGCACTCTGGATTGTACGCAGGGAACTTTACGGAGAAAAGGATTACAGGCATGGATTATTTAATAAATTTACAAAAGACCTGAGCAGGGCTAAAGACATTGCCCTCAGGAATTTACCGGAGATTGCAAAACACTCACCTATGAAGAGATTCATGTCCGAGGGCGATATAATTTCCTACTGGAATAAACTTGATTATGAGCTGTCTGATGAACATAAGAAGGGTCTCGAACTTTTTAATAAATATCTGAAAGAACTCTCCTATTTTTAAAATCCTATTTCATCTTTCATCTTGAGATTTTTAATTCAAGACTGTTAATATATATGTCAAATTTTAAAAGTAAATGAGTAAATGGGTAAATGAGCTTGAGAGCAAATGAACAGGCGGTGTACGAACAAAATTGCTTTTGTTTAACTCATTAACTCTTATGCGCATCAATTTAATTTATGGGAGGTGTTGAATGTTGTTATTTCTATTAAATTTAGTTCCGGATGTGTATGCCATGGGTCCTTCTCCACAGGGCGGCGGAAATGCAGGCGGTGCTTCAGGCTTTATTGGAAGCCTTCTTCCTTTGATACTGATTTTTGTCATCTTTTATTTTCTTCTCATAAGACCCCAGCAGAAAAAGTCTAAAGAGCACAGGCAGATGCTTGAGAACATTAAAAAGGGTGATAAGGTCGTAACAGCAGGCGGAATCTACGGCGTTGTTGAAAGTGTGGGCAACAATACTGTCGTTCTCAAGATATCTGAAAACGTAAAAGTTAAATTTTCCAAAGGGCATATTGCTGCTATTAGACCTGCATCAGACGAGGATTAACGGAGAGACAATCAGCAGATGAAAAAAGACATATTGTGGAGGGTAATACTTATAGCTGCGACTGTAATCGCTGCTGCAATGTTTTTCCTGCCTAATACTCCAATATTTCAAAGCATGCCTGAATGGTGGAAGAAGAATATGCCCAATAAGGGCATAGTCCTCGGACTTGACCTTCAGGGAGGACTGCACATTGTCTTTGAGGTTGAAGGAGACAAGGCTGTTGAAATCGCTACCGAAAGGATAGCATCTTCTTTGACAGGCGTGTTTGAACGGAAAAAGATTCAGGCAGTTGTCAAAAGGGATGGATTGTTTGTGACTATTACACCTGCGAATATGGATGTGAAAAAAGCAGTAGAGGATGCATATCCCATATTGACGCTTGCTGACAGCAAGGATGCCTTAAAATATAAAATCTCTTCAAAGGAAATGCAGAGGATTAAGGATACAGCATCAGACCAGGTTCTTGAGGTTATTAGAAACAGGATAGACCAGTTCGGCGTTGCAGAGCCGACAATCCACAGGCAGGCTGAAAACGAGATTGTTGTGCAACTGCCAGGCATAAAAGACCCCAAAAGGGCTGTGGAGATAATAGGCAAGACTGCATTGCTGGAATTTAAGCTCGTTGATGACGAAGCATCTCTTGCAGCAGAGTTGCCTGCTTCAATAATTCAGGGAGAAGAATCGCAGGCAATCGAGAGATTCAGGAACAAAATTCCTGAAGGAGATGAGATATTATTTCAAAGGATTGTAAACAAAGAAACAGGTGTGGTTACGAAAAGGCCTATGCTTCTTAAAAAAGAGACATTGCTTACCGGCGACCTTTTAGCAGAAGCAAGGGTGAATATTGACCAGAGGTTTAATGAACCTTATGTCTCGGTAACGTTTAATAGCGCCGGCGCAAAGATATTTGAAGACATAACAGGAAAGAATGTAAAGAAAAGGCTTGCCATAATCCTTGACGGGAATATCTATTCTGCGCCTGCAATACAGGAGAAAATAGGCGGAGGGAATGCCCAGATAACGGGCGGTTTTACAATGGATGAGTCAAAAGACCTCGCTATAATATTGAGGGCTGGTGCACTTCCTGCGCCCATCAAGACGCTTCAGAATGTGACAGTCGGCCCCTCGCTTGGAAGGGATTCCATTGAAGCAGGAAAGCTGGCAGGAATTATCGGCACAATCCTTGTGGTTGCATTCATGATTTTTTACTACAGACTTTCGGGCATCATAGCTGATTTTGCATTGGCATTGAACATAATACTTCTTCTCGGCGCAATGGCGTCCCTTAACGCAACGCTCACACTGCCGGGTATCGCGGGAATAATACTTGCGATAGGCATGGCTGTTGACTCCAATGTCCTTATGTTCGAAAGGATGAGGGAGGAATTAAGGACCGGCAAGACCCCGAGGGCTGCTGTTGACGGAGGATATAAAAAGGCATTCTGGACAATATTTGATTCCCATGTAACAACGCTTATAACTGCTGCAGTGCTGTTCCAGTTCGGCACCGGACCGATAAAAGGTTTTGCAGTTACATTGAGCCTTGGCGTTGCAATAAATCTTTTCACAGCATTGATAGGTACAAAGACCGTCTTTGACGTTATGCAGTCAGGAAGGGAAGTAAAGAGGTTGAGCATATGATAGAGCTTATAAAGAACACAAAAATAGACTTCATGGGTAAAAAGATTTATGCCTTTATCATTTCCGGCATATTATCACTGATCGGCATCTTTGCCATGGTTCAGATAGGTCTCGGTCATGCAAATTTAGGTGTTGATTTTGCAGGAGGCACGGCAGTTCAGATTAAATTTACCCAGTCCGTTAATCTTCATGAAGTGAGGGTTGCATTGGAAGGAGGCGGACTGAAAGATTTTGACCTTCAGGACCTTCCAACAGAAAACAAGGTTTTGATAAGGGTAAAGAAGCAGGAAGAGAAGCTCGGCGGTTTTTCAGATAAGATAACACAGATTCTTTCTCAGAAGTTTTCTGACAAAAAGCCTGTGATTGATTCCACAACAGAGATAGGGCCCAAGGTCGGTGCAAGATTAAAGCAGGATGCACTCTGGGCGATTCTTCTTGCGGTAGCCGGAATATTGATATATATTGCATGGAGATTCCAGATAAGATTCGGAATCGGAGCCACCATTGCTACATTCCATGATGTGCTTGCAGTACTGGGAATTTTTTATATTTTGAACAAAGAGATAAATCTGATACTTGTGAGTGCGTTGCTTACCATTGCCGGATACTCACTTACAGATACTGTAGTGGTTTTTGACAGGGTGAGAGAAAACTTAAAAAAGTTCCTCAAGGAGCCGATAAACAGCGTTGTTAACAGAAGCATCAATGAAGTTCTTTCCAGAACCATCGTAACATCATTGACTGTTTTCCTTACTGCACTTGCCCTTTTCTTATTTGGCGGAGAGGTAATACATGACTTTGCACTTGCCATGTTAATCGGAGTTGTTGTCGGCACATATTCGTCTGTTTTTGTAGCGAGTCCTATTGTTATACTTCTTGGCAAAAAATCAGTAATAAGTAAAAAGTGAGAAACTGAGCGGTGTTTGATGCCACAGCATACAGATGGCTTGTAAACAAGACCAATCCCGAGTATGTCAATTACATTTCAAAAATCGCCTCTGTATCTTTGCCGTTTGCACAGGTATTGATTAACAGAGGCATAAAAACATCTGACCATCTCGATACCTTTCTCAATCCGCATATTGACAGGCTTTCAGACCCCTTTGAACTGCCCGGCATTATAACTGCGATAGACAGGATAAAAGAGGCAAAAAGGCAGGGCGAAAGGGTTCTTGTACACGGAGATTATGATGCAGACGGCGTTACTGCAACAGCAATTATAGTTGAAGCATTGAGAGAAATAGGTATTGACGTGCACTATTTTGTACCCGACAGGATTTCACATGGTTACGGTTTTGGTGAAGCAGGCATTGAAAAGGCAAAGGAAATAGGGGCAAAACTAATTATAACAGTGGATTGCGGAATCACATCCTTTGATGCTGTCTCCACTGCCAGTTCACTTGGAATAGACACGATAATCACCGACCATCATGAACCACGTAGAGTTCAGAGTTTGGAGTTTGGAGTTCAGAGTGAAGGGAAATCTGAATTTCTGCTGCCGGAAGCGATTGCGGTTATTAATCCAAAACTGTTGGGCAACTCATTACCCATCACTCATAACTTATCACAGCTTTCCGGTGCAGGTGTTGCATTTAAGGTTGCACTCGGATTATTTGAAAACCGCATTGATTATGTGTATAAACTGTTAGACCTTGCTGCAATAGGCACAGGCGCTGATGTTGTCCCCGTGATTGGCGACAACAGGATTATCATCAGGGAAGGGATTAAATTAATCCAGTCAGGCGAGAGGGCAGGCATCAGGGCATTGAAGGAAGTATCAGGCATAAGGCAGGATTTTTTTAAGACGTCTTTTCTATATTACATGCTGATTCCGAGGATAAACGCGGCAGGAAGGATGGCAAACGCTACCGATGTAGTGAAGCTTTTAACAACAAAATCCGATATAGAGGCAGAAGAACTCGCAAAATGGCTCAATGATTTGAACTCAAAGAGGCAGGAGACAGAGGAATCGGTCTGCAATGAGGCTCTTGAGATGCTGAATTCAATGAATAACGACAGAGGGGCTATTGTCATTGCATCAGAAGGGTGGCATCCCGGCGTAGTCGGCATAGTGGCTTCAAGGATTGCCGAAAAATACTATAAACCTGCATTTGTTTTTACTGTAAAAGACGGCGTGGCTAAAGGCTCTGCAAGGAGCATCCCCGCGTTTGATATTTATTACGGACTTACACAGTGCAGGGATATTCTTAAAAGATTCGGCGGACATAAACAGGCTGCAGGCCTTAGTCTTTTGTCAAGCGATATGGATAAATTCAGTGAAATGATTTCAGGTATTGTTCTGAATACGCTTTCAGATGATGACTTTGTGCCTGTTTTGAATATTGATGCTGCTGTCAGCATTTCGGATGTCAGCATTGAACTTATTAATGAAATTGCAAAACTTGAACCTTTTGGATACGGCAATGAAGAGCCGCTGTTCGGCGCCAGAGGGCTTGAGGCAATAAATCCGAGAATCGTTGGCAATAACAATAATCACCTCAAGATGCATCTCAGGCAGAACGGCAGGAGCATTGACACCATAGGGTTTGATTTCGGCAGTTTGCTGCAGATTATTAAAGAAGGCAATTTGTTTGATGCCGCGTTTCTTCCAATAATAAATGAATGGGACGGCGGAAGATATGTGCAGTTGAATTTAAGAGCGATAAGACCGGCAACAGTCAACAATCAATAGTCAATATGGAGGGCTATCTATGAAGACAACTATTCAGGATTTTTTGAAGAAGAAAAAAGAGAAACAGAAGATTGTTATGCTTACTGCTTATGATTTCCCGTTTGCTCAGATTGTTGATGAAGCCGGGATAGACGCCATTCTTGTCGGTGATTCACTTTCAATGGTTGTTCAGGGGCTTGAAAATACACTACCTGTAACAATGGATGAGATGATATATCATACAAAAATGGTTTCAAGGGCAACTAAGAATGCTATGGTTCTCGGCGACATGCCATATATGTCCTATCAGGCCGGCATAGAAGATGCAATCAGAAACGGAGGCAGGTTTTTGAAAGAAGCTGGTGCTCAGGGGATAAAACTTGAGGGCGGCAGGGAAGTCGCTGAAAAGGTCAGGGCATTAACAATCTCCGAAATTCCTGTAATGGCGCACATAGGGCTTACCCCGCAGGCATTGCACAGGATGGGCGGGTACAAGGTTCAGGGCAAAACAGAAGAGGCAGCAAAAAGACTCATGGAAGATGCAAAGATTCTTGAAGAAGCAGGTGCATTCTCGCTTATCCTTGAGGCAATCCCTGCTGAGCTTGCAAGGCAGATAACAGAAGATCTTACAATCCCGACAATCGGTATAGGGGCAGGACCGCATTGCGACGGGCAGGTTCTTGTTATTCATGATGTCATCGGATTGTTTGAGAGGTTTACGCCGAAGTTTGTGAAGAAATATGCAAATCTGAAAGAGGAAGCAGTAAAGGCGATTAAGCAATATAAAGAAGAAGTGGAAAAGGGTGTTTTCCCGGGCAAAGAACACTCTTTTTAATATAAATGGTTATTAAAAGATGCAAGAGGCATCCGGCTTTCAGCAAGATAAATTAGCCTTTGTGCAGCATTTCGAATGCCACTGCACCTAAGCACATTTTTGTTTTTTAAGAATATCAGACAGTCCGCATGAGCGGACTGGCAAATAACCCAGGTTATCTTGCTTCAATCCAAATGCCTCTTGCATTAATTAAAAATTTTTTTAAAATAATGATTAAAAGATGATAGAAATAGACGGAAGCTATGGAGAAGGAGGGGGGCAGATACTACGGACAGCCCTGAGTCTTTCATGCCTGCTTAAAAAACCATTCAGGATATTCAACATCAGACGGTCAAGAAAAAAACCCGGACTCATGCCCCAGCATCTCACTGCTGTAAGGGCAGCACAAATCATATCCAATGCGGAAGCAATCGGCGGTTACACAGGTTCAACAGAGCTCATATTTTCACCGCGAGATGTTAAGAGCGGAGATTTTTTCTTTGACATCGGCACAGCCGGCTCAACGTCACTGGTTCTTCAGACACTAATCCCATCACTTATTTTTTTAGGAGATAAATCTTCAATAATCCTGAAAGGAGGTACGCATGTCCCGTTCAGCCCGTCATTTGACTATATCAAATGGGTTTTTGCACCTGCTTTAGAAAAAATGGGAGTAGAAATAAGGCTTTCAATAGAGTCGTACGGTTTTTATCCGAAGGGAGGTGGAAAGATAATAGCTGAAATTTTTCCGATAAAGGAAATTAAACCCCTGAGGATTACAGAGAGAGGCAGGATTCTTAAATTAAAGGGTTATTCCGGAACTGGCAATCTCCCGCTCTCAATTGCAGAAAGACAGCGAGATTCAATGAAAGAAAAGCTGCATCCTGTTTTGGAAAGCATTAAATGTCCTGTGGATATAGAGATTCTCAGTGCTTCAACTCCGGGGCAGGGGACATTTATATTTCTTCAGTCAGAATCGGAGAACTCCATTGCAGGTTTTGCATCCCCCGGCGAAAGAGGCAAAAGGGCAGAGGTTGTAGGAGAACAAGCAGCAGCAGAATTCCTGCAATACTATTCTTCAAATGCTGCATTTGACTCTCATCTGTCTGACCAGATAGTTTTATATCTCTCGATGTGTAAAGACGAATCCATATTTACTACATCATGCATAACAGGACACCTGATGACGAATCTCTGGGTTATAAGTCAATTTCATAAATTTGATTATACTGTTGAAGAAGAGATTGGAAAGCCGGGAAGAGTAAAACAAAAAAAGTCTTGACGTTTTGGAAATTCTATGCAATACTATTTTCCGAAGTTCCGGAAGTTTTTGTTGTAACCAGCCGCAAAGACTTTTGATTTTGCGGTTTTTTTATAGCATCATTCCGTGAACTTCTATTTTTCAGCAAGGAGGTGTACCAGAGTGGTAAACGGAAAGGTCAAGTGGTTCAATGAAGCAAAGGGTTTTGGCTTCGTTACCAGTGAAGACGGCGCGGATGTTTTTGTTCACTATACTGCTATTCAGGACAACGGATTTAAATCCCTGTCAGAAGGCCAGGCAGTGAGCTTTGATATTGTTGATGGTCCCAAAGGTCCAAAGGCAGAAAACGTCGTAAAATTGTCGTAAAAATCCAACCGGATAAAAAGCAGGTTCTGATGAAATCAGAACCTGCTTTTTAAAATACTGACATATCAGATTTTCAAAACTAATAGCCAATCCTTTTTTTCTTTTTTTTAAAATGAATAAGCTTCAGGGCGCTTTTGGCAGCAACACTTGCCCGTCTTATGACTGCTGCAATTGCAGGGACATTTTTTACCGGAAACTATTTTCTGTTAGGCAAGTAATAGCGACAGGTCTTTTTTATGAATTACGTGCAAGTGGACTTTTTCGTCTCTGTTTTCTATGGCTTCAAATACTGAATTTGCAATTTCTTTTATCTTATCTATTTTATTAGTGGCTATCACAAGGCGCAGTCTGTTAAATCTTAAGCTGTCCCTTTCTTTTTTACCGGTATGAACAAGTAAAGGCAGATTGATTGTTATAAAATCCGGATTGTCGGCTTCCACGACATATATCAGCAATCTGTTGCCGATATTTATTTTGCTGTTCAGCGAAATGTCATCATTTAATTTAATGTTCTGTTTGCAATCTATGTATTTAAACACTTCCTCAGGGCAGGCACAACCGAGTGTGTGTTTTACAAAGGTCTTAATTTTTTCATGCACCTGTGCCTCCTGCTAAATTGTTTATGGAGGGCATTTGCTGCAAACAGATGTAAAGAGTGCAGTTGAGAGATACCTGTCTCCCCTGTCAGGCAGTATCACAACAATGACTCCTTCATCGAGTTCACTTGATTTCTTAAGGGCTACGTACATTGCAGCGCCACTTGACATGCCTGCAAATATACCCTCTTTTACTGCAAGCCTTCTTGTTGTATCAAATGCCTCTTCGTCATTAACGATATGGCGTTCATCAAGCTTTGAGGGGTCAAATATTTTCGGGACAATGGCCTCGGACATATTCTTCAGACCCTGAATCCTGTGACCGAGAATCGGCTCCACGCCGATTACACAGATGTCTTTATTGAATTCCTTCAATCTCTTTCCAGCACCCATGATTGTGCCTGTTGTTCCCATTCCCGCAATAAAATGTGTTACTTTTCCACCTGTCTGTTCAATTACCTCTTTGCCCGTTGTCTCATAATGGGCAAGGATATTTGCAGGATTGCCAAACTGGTTCGGCATGAAATAGAGGTCAGGGTCCTCCTCCATTATTTTATGGGCGAGCATTATGGCGCCATCGGTGCCCTCTTTAGACGGGCTTAATATAAGCTCTGCGCCGAATGCCTCAAGAACCCTTCTTCTCTCAATGCTCACACATGCAGGCATTGTCAGTTTTACCCTGTAGTTTTTTGCTGATGCAACCATTGCAAGACCTATTCCTGTATTGCCGGATGTGGCTTCAAGTATTATTTTATCCCTTGTCAGCTTTCCCTCTTTTTCAGCGGTATTCACCATATAAAGCGCAATGCGGTCTTTAACAGAGCCGCCGGGATTGTTGCCCTCAAGCTTTGCAAAGAGCTTGACCTTCGGATTGGGGTTTATATTTTCTATCCGTACAAGAGGGGTATTACCTATGCAGTCTAAAATTCCCATTTTTTCATCTCTCCTTATATTGTTTAAAATCAATAGCTAATTTCTTGTGAACTATCTCACCCATATAGGTATTGACAGAACTTTTTATCGCGGTATCTTCCATTATTGCCTTTTCAATGCCTTTATTTGCCAGCATTTTGATATATGGAAGCGTTGCATCCGAAAGTGCAAGTGTGGATGTCCTCGGATAAGCTCCCGGCATATTGGAAACAGCGTAATGAATAATGCCTTCAACTTCATAGACAGGATTGTCATGAGTGGTCGGCCTTGATGTCTCGACACATCCGCCCTGGTCTATCGATACATCTACTATTACAGCACCTTTTTTCATGGTCTTTAGCATCTCTCTGGTTATTAAAACAGGCGTCCTTCCTCCCGGAACAAGGATAGCTCCTATTATTATATCAGCATCTTTAATCTCTTGTTTAATATTATGCGTTGTGAGTGATAATGTTTTTACCCTTCCAGGAAACATCTCATCCAGTTTTTCGAGCCTTTCCACACTTCTGTTTATCACAACCGTGTCAATGCCAAGTCCGACGGACACACGGGCTGCATTGGTTCCAACAGATCCTGCGCCGAGTATTAGCGCCTTTGCAGGTTTAACGCCCACGGTTCCTGTGGGAAGGATACCTGCACCACCATGTATTTTCTGGAGATAGTATGCGCCCATTATTGGCGCCATTCTGCCTGCAATTTCACTCATGGGCGCAAGCAGAGGCAATGTGCCGTCTTTTTGCAATGTTTCATATCCGAAGCCGGTTACTTTTTTATCAAGAAGAAGTTGTGTAAGTTTACGATTCGGGGCGAGGTGAAGATATGTAAAGATTGCCTGTTTTTCTCTCAGCAAATCATATTCTGAAGGAAGCGGCTCCTTTACTTTAACTATAAGTTCTGCCTTCTTGAATAAGGTCTGCTTATCAACAATATCGGCACCTGCCTGAAGATACTCGTCATCAGAAAATCTGCTGCCTTTTCCGGCACCGCTTTCAATAAGGATTGTATGACCGCCCCTTTTTAAATCTTCAACACCGAAGGGAGTCATGCCAACCCTGTATTCTTCTTTTTTTATCTCTTTTGGAACGCCGATTATCATAATATTGCTTTATAAATACCCTACTCGCATCTTAACATAAGAGTATGATGCGATTCTACATATGTTGGCAACGGCGTTCTGTTTTTTGCGTTGAGGGAGTACAGTTTTAGTGTTATATATTTAAAATATAGATGTTGTGCATTTCCTTGAAGGTAAGATTGACGAGAGAAAGTTCGGAGAATTGTATTAAGAAGATAGCTTGCAAAATTGACTGAAGTTGTACTTGACATTGCATCATTGTGCTGTAATAATAGAATCATACTGACTCATATAATGAGTCAAGGAGGTATCCGATTTGAAACAAATTACAATTAGGAGTATTCCGAATGAAATCGAAAAGATAGTAAAAAAAGAGGCCAGTGAGAAAGGATTAAGTCTTAACAAGGCATTTATTTCGTTGCTTGAAAGGGGAAGTGTCGTCAAGGCTATTAAGAAAAGAAAGACTCTGTATCATGATTTAGATCATCTTTCCGGAATATGGTCAGATGAAGAGGCAGCAAGATTTAATAGTATCCTTGAAATGCAGCGAAAAATAGACGAGGATTTATGGAAGAAAAAAGGATAATGCTTGACACATCTGCATATTCTGCTTTTCTCAGAGGAAATGCTGAAATTAAATCATCATTGCAACAAGCAAGTGAGATATTTCTTAATCCAGTCATACTCGGTGAGTTGTTAGCCGGGTTTTTAATGGGGAAGAGAGAAAAGAAAAACAGAACTGTACTTCAGGAATTCCTTTCTTCTTCAAGAGTTAAGGTTGTTGAGATTGATGAGGAGACATCAGAAAGGTATGCGGTTATTATAAACTATCTGCGCAAAGAAGGAATACCAATCCCTACCAATGATTTATGGATATCAGCCTCTGCCATGCAATATGGTTTAAAGGTTTTAACTACCGACAGCCACTACCTGAAGGTGCCCCAGATAATAACCGAATATTATCTGGCGGACTAATATGAGATTATTTAAGAGTTATTGTTGTATTTGGGGGAAGGAAAAAGTGCAGAAAAAATTATTTGAGGAGGGAGGTGGGGAATGAAAAAGATATTAGATAAATCTGGGAAGTGTCCCTCTATTTCCCTCTATTGGTGATTCAGATGAAGGTTGTAACTTCAGATGAGATGCGGGAGATTGACAGGGTTACTATTGAGAAGTATGGCATCCCAGGCCCTGTTCTGATGGAAAGATCTGGACTTGCTGTTGCCTTGAGGGTAAAAGAACTTTACTCATCAAAAAAAGTTGTTGTTCTATGCGGCAGCGGCAACAATGGAGGAGACGGGCTTGTTGCTGCAAGAAATCTTCATAACATGGGTTTCAGGGTAAATATTTTAATCTTTGCTCCAAAAGATGCCTTGAGTCCTGATTGCAAAGCTCAGTATGAAATAGCAAAAAAAATTGGTGTCCCTGTTGAATTCAGGAAGGGTATTAATAGAAGGGATATACATGGTTCGGTTGTGATTGATGCTGTTTTCGGTACAGGACTCAGCAGAATAGTTACAGGGGAGATTGCAAAGATATTTACATTGCTTAACAATTCGGATACGCATGTCATTTCTGTGGACATTCCATCCGGCATATCATCAGATACAGGAAAAATCTTGGGACAAGCTATAAAAGCTGACTTTACTATAACATTCGGATTGCCAAAAAGAGGACATTATCTCTATCCGGGTGCAGAATATACAGGTAAACTTTTTGTTGAAGACATTGGATTTCCTGACGGACTTTTAAGTTCAAATAAAATAAAAGTAGATTTGATTGAAAAGGAGTTCATAACAGGCTTAATTCCTCAGAGACCTAAATATTCCCACAAAGGCGATTATGGTCATGTCCTCGTAGTAGCAGGCTCAAAGGGCAAAACCGGCGCTGCCCTGATGACTGCAAAGGCATGCATGAGAAGCGGTGCCGGACTTGTAACCATTGGTGTTCCGGAATCATTGATGAATGTTTTTCAGCGCAGGGTTACTGAGGAAATGACCCTGCCGTTACCTGATGACGGCAGAGGTATGTTATCAGCAAATTCAATAAACACAATACTGGACTTTGCATCAAAGAAAGCTGATGTTGTTGCTGTAGGACCCGGCATCGGTGTTTCATCAGATACAGAAAAAATTGTCGTTGAGCTTGTAAAGAAATCACCTTTGCCAATAGTCATAGATGCAGACGGAATAAATTGTTTAAAAGGAAGAAGGAGTGTTTTGAAGAATGCAAAGTCACCTGTAATTTTGACTCCTCATCCCGGGGAAATGGCAAGGCTCTTAAGCCAGAAGTCAGGAGATAGAAGTCAGAAGTCAGAAGTCGAACTGCGTAAAGAAATAGAGCAGGACAGGATTAATATGGCTGTTTCGTTTGCAAAAGGGACAGGAACTTATGTAGTTTTAAAGGGAGTGCCTACAATTGTTTCTGTTCCTGAAGGCAATGCATACATTAACACTACCGGCAATCCGGGAATGGCTACTGCCGGCTCAGGGGATGTCTTAACAGGCATAATCGCTTCTTTAATGGGACAGGGATTAAATCCTGTGGATGCATCCATTCTCGGTGTTTATCTTCATGGACTTGCAGGTGACATTGCAGCAAAGAAAAAGGGGGAACATTCTTTGATTGCATCGGATATTATTAATTCCCTGCCTGCTGCCTTTTCCGACATATAGATAAATTGGAAAGTTAGAGTTAACCCGGATGTCCCTTGCATATTATTGTGATTTTTATAATAATGTGGGTTAATGATTCATGAAATAATAAATCCAGATATCTTCAGCGGATGCAACATAAAGGCGTTTTTTACCACAAAAGCATTGAGTGGTGATTTAAAGACTGTTTCAAAGATTTCCGGTGTGTCTTTGAAAAATATCTATCTGCCCATTCAGAAGCATACAAACAGGGTTATGGTTTTTGATAATGATTTTGAGCCAAGAATAGCTGATGCTGTTGTGACCGGACAGAAAGGCATTCTGGTCGGTGTTCAGGTTGCAGACTGCGTGCCTATACTCATGTATGATAAAGAGAAAAAAGTTATAGCTGCTGTTCATGCAGGATGGAGAGGAACCGCAGCAGAGATTTTGAAGAAAACAATAAAGATTTTCTTTGATAAATTCTATTCATCACCTTCTGATATATTGATAGCCATTGGACCTTCAATAAAATGGTGCTGCTACGGCGTTGGATATGAAGCGATAGAGGCAGTTCAGAAGGCAACAGGCAAGGGTGATTATTTTATGACAAAAGGCGGGAAATACTGTCTTGACCTTCCTGCTGCAAATAAATATCAGGCAATCACTCTCGGAATTAACCCTGAAAATATATGGATGTCTGATGAATGCACTTTCTGCCTTCCTGAAAAATATTATTCATACAGATATGCAAAAGGCACAGCAGAAAGGCAATATGGCTTTATCGGGATTCCAAATTAATTTTATCCAAAATGTCATTTTTTATATATTCAATTGCCTTGCGCACATACTGTTCATCGAGCATGCCCGTTGATGCAGGTGTTTCGAAAATCCTTTTGGGAATCCTGAGGGTATCAAATGAAAAGCCTTCCCTTAGTTTGAAAATGTATTTTTCGGCATGAATCTTTTCGCCAATTTTTTTCAGTTCATCTTCTGATGTGTCAAGCCCTGCTATTCTAAGGGCATCAACAACAACGTCAGGCTTGTATACCTCTCTTGCAAAGAAACATATAACGAGGCTTGAGAGAACCTGACGCCATCTTTCTTCACCGAGCAATTCTGAGGCAAGGTCAGCCGGAGAAAGATTTTTGTCAACCATTAGTTTTTTGTCCAAGGCATAACCTGCCATATCCAGATGGCTGTGGCGGGAGCCTATTAGATGCCCTATCTGGCATGCAGGCCCTGTATGGTAGCCGGGCATTTCATTTTTTCCGAATGCAAGGGCAAAATCCTGCCCGCCGTATATTGATGAAACATGTTCAACACCCTTTGAAAGAGCCTCGTAAAAATCGTTATGCTGTTCGACCATCAATCTGACTGCATCTAAATAAGCAGGATAATATCCCCATTGCAGTTTTAAGCCATTGGTTTCTTTTTCTGAAATAAGTCCTTTTTCCTGTGCTTCGGTTGCCCACGCCAGTATAACGCCTGTGCTGATGCAGTCCAGACCATATGCCTCTATGCTGTCAATGAGTTTCAGCATGCCCTCGGTATCCGAACCGCCGAGCATTGAGCCGACTGCATAAATCAGTTCATAGTCATAGCATATCATCGTGGTTTTATAAAAATAAGGCTCATCCTTATAAGGTTCTCTGAGGGCAGCGATATGAATGCATCCCACAGGACAGTGAGCACATGCCAGACGCTTTCCGAGATGTCCCTCGGCAAGTCTCTCACCCGAAATCTTTTCAGCATCCTCAAAGATGTTTGCCCTGAGATTTCTTGTTGGAAGCCCGCCTGACATGTTCAGTGGAAGTATATTCACGGGTGTTCCGATATCATGATATTTTTTCATTACGGGTGATGATGTTGCTGCATTGAATATTTCATCATAAAGCTTCATATAGTCTGGCATGTCACTTACAGGAAGTGAGCGTTTACCTGAAACAACCACAGCTTTTAATTTTTTGCTGCCGAAAACAGCGCCTAATCCAAGCCTTCCAAAATGGCGGTAAGTCTCGGTAGTCACACAGGCAAACGGGATAAGTTTCTCACCTGCACGGCCTATTCTCATTATTGTCCGGAGTCCTGATGAAGGCTCATTTGCCCTGATAATACGGCCTGCGGTTATGCTTTTGCCCATTCCCCATAATGATGAAGCATCTCTAAAAAAAACTTTGTTACCATGAATAGCAAGATAACACGGTCTTTCACTCGCACCTTTTATTACAATAGCGCCGTATCCTGCCATGCGGATGGATATTGCGCTTCTTCCCCCTGCATGGCTTTCACCAAGGTTTCCTGTATGAGGGGATTTGAACATCGCCACGGTCTTTGAGGCAACAGGGAAAAGTCCTGTAAGCGGACCCACAGCGAATATTATGGGATTTTCAGGGCTGAAAGGGTCAATGCCTTCAGGGCATTCTTCCCTGAGAAGCTGTATTGCAACGCCTGCACCGCCTATATGTTTGCCGAAAAGGTCGTCCCTGTACTCTGTATGGAAACGTTTTTTTGAAAGGTCAATGTATAGCACTTTATTGAGCGGGTTGTCCTTAAACATTTTCGACCTCCTGTTCAGCATCATCGCCTTTTTGAAATTCAATGACAGTGTAAGGACAGTATTTTGCACAGTAGCCGCAGTGACGGCATATCAAAGGCTTGTTGCTCTCATCATCCCAGAATACAGCACTAAGAATGCATGCATTAACACATAATCCGCAGCCATTGCATTTTTCTGCTTTTAAAAGAACACCGCCGCTTTTCCTGATAATAAGGGCATCTTCAGGACATGCCCTTGCACAGGGCGGGTCCTCGCACGCCCTGCAGACTACTGTCATAAAGCCTCTCTGTATACCGCCGGCAGATTTTACGGCAATGCATGTCTTTGACAGTCCTGCCTCTTTGTGTATTCTTGTGCAGGCAAACATGCAGCTCTGGCAACCTACACATTTCTCCGTATCAATGACTTCCAATCTCATAACATATTCATTATATAATAGATAATAACCATTCTGCTCTGCAGCAGCATTTTTGAATTTGATTTTGCCTTAATTGTGCCGTATTATATCTTCATGCTATCTGAATAAGCAGGATAACCCGAAATCCAGTTCAAAGGAGAACAGATGTTAAAGGCAAAAGACATAATGACAAGGGATGTTATAACAGTCAAACCCGCTACAACAATTGAAGAGCTGGCACGGATACTCATGCAGAACAAGGTCAGCGGTGCGCCCGTTGTCAATGATGAGGGGGATTTGATAGGCATAGTTACGGAAAATGACCTTATCAGTCAGAACAAGCGGTTTCATATACCCACGATTGTAAGGCTTTTTGATGCCTTTATTGTTTTTGCAAGCACAAGCAGGATAGAAAAAGAGATAAAAAAGATGGCTGCGGTTACCGTGGATGGCATTTGCACAAAAGAAGTTATAAGCGTAACTGAAGATACACCTGTGGAGGATATAGCTACTATAATGTCAGAAAAAAAGGTGCATCTAATCCCTGTTGTTGAAGGGAAAAAGATAAAAGGTATAATCGGCAAGATTGATTTGATTAAGGGCTTGAGCAGGTAAACTTATTGCTGCATTCAGAGAGAATCATGGATTGTTTAATGTTAATCACAGGCAGCAGCGAAGAGACAGAGGATATTGGTTTTAAGCTCGGAACTTATTTAAAAACTCATGGAGGTGCAAAAACAGTCTGCCTTTTCGGTGAACTCGGTGCAGGCAAAACCACTTTCATTAAAGGCATTGCATCGGCTTTCAATATCCCCAAGAGGGATATTAGCAGTGCCAGTTTCGTTATAGTGGCGGAATATGAAACTTCACCGCCTTTTTATCACATTGACCTATACAGGCTGGAAAAAGACACTGATGTTGAAGATGCGGGAATATGGGAATATATAGAATCGGATGGAATTGCTGTTATTGAGTGGGCTGAAAGGCTTGATGAAATACCTGAAAATGCTGTTAAAGTCAGAATAAACCTGTTGAGTGAAGAATCAAGGGAAATAATTATTGAGGGGATAAATGAAAAAGATTGGAATAATATGTAAATCAGGTAGGCCGGAACCTCTTCAGATATTAAAAGAGCTGCTTCCGCGGCTTAGAAGTAATAACTGTGAAGTCTTTCTTGATATGGAGACTGCCGCAGAGCTTAATCTCAATGGCTATCCAAGACCGCAGATACCGTCACTAACAGATATTATAATAGTGCTTGGCGGTGACGGAACAATGCTTGGGGTTGCAAGACTTGTCGGCAGCAAGGATGTCCCCATACTCGGGGTTAATCTGGGAGGACTCGGCTTTATAACAGAGGTTAACAAGGATAAGATATTTGAAGCATTGGGCAAGGTCCTGTCAGGGAATTACACCATAGAAGAGCGGATAATGCTTTCTGCTGCTGTTTATCGCAACAACGAGAATATTGAGAATTTTTTAGTCTTAAACGATGTGGTTATAAACAAGGGTGTGCTTGCAAGGATTATAGACCTCGAAACATATATAAATGGCTCATATGTTACAACCTTCAGGGCAGACGGTCTTATTATCTCTACACCGACCGGTTCCACGGCATATTCTCTGGCGGCTGGCGGTCCGATTCTTTATCCGACGATGAACAGCATTGTTCTGACGCCGATCTGTCCGCATACCCTGACAAACAGACCCATTGTGCTGCCCGATGATTTTAGTCTTGAGGTAATGCTCGGTTCCGAGAGCGAGCAGGTCTTTCTGACACTTGACGGTCAGGTGGGATTCTCATTGAGAAAAGGCGACACTGTTAAGATAAAAAAGTCGGAATGTAAGACAAAGCTTCTTATACCTTTTGAGCGGGATTATTTTCAGATTCTCAGAACAAAGCTGAAATGGGGTGAAAGATAAATAAAAAAGCAGATGACAGTAGAATTAAAAGATAGCATAAAAACATTGCTCGAATTTTATGGAGCATTCGGTTTTGAAAGTCTGCCTTTAAAATACAGTGATGGGTTATCAGTAATGAGTAATGAGTTCAAGGAATTTAGAAAATCTGAAAACACATCACTCGTCACGCATCACTCATTACATGAGAAACAGGCGGCTCTGAATGAACTGCGTGAAGAAATAGACAAGTGTCAGAGGTGCAGACTTTCAAAGGACAGAAAAAACATTGTTTTTGGCGAAGGCAATATCAATGCAAGGATAATGTTTATAGGAGAGGCACCCGGCAGGGAAGAGGACGAGCAGGGCAGACCTTTTGTCGGAGATGCCGGACAGATTTTGACAAGCCTTATCAATAAAATGGGCGAAGGCAGAGGTTTTATGAGAAAGGATGTTTATATCGCAAATATCGCAAAATGCAGGCCGCCGATGAACCGTGACCCGCAGGATAACGAGATAAAAACCTGCCTCCCTTTCCTCAATAAACAGATTGAAATCATATCTCCAATGGTTATAATAGCTCTGGGCAGGGTCTCAGCACATACACTTTTAGGAATATCAGTGCCCCTTGCTAAATTCTCAATTACCAGAGTCAGGGGAAGATTTTACGAATATGAAGCAGGCGGGAGGATTATCCCTGTTATGCCGACATTCCATCCTGCATATTTTCTCAGGAATCCGAAGGACAAGTATTTAACATGGGACGATGCTCAGGCTGTTCTGAAAAAAATAGATTCGATGGAGGGTACGCCATGAAAACAATATGGGCGCCATGGAGGATGGAATATATCCTCTCTGAAAAGGATAAGGATTGTCTGTTTTGTGTGAAACCTAATGAGAAGAGTGACAGGGATAACCTGATTCTTTACAGGGATAAAAATGTCTATGTCATAATGAACAAATACCCTTACAACAACGGACATCTTATGGTTGTGCCATATTTCCACACATCCTCTTTTGACGGTCTTTCTGATAATGTCCTCTTTGATATTATCAGGATAACGAAATACTCGGTTGATTGTCTCGGGAACGCATTTCATCCTGAAGGATTCAATGTCGGGATTAACATCGGCGCCCC
The DNA here is from genome assembly GCA_013824325.1 of Thermodesulfovibrio sp. Lineage (GTDB taxonomy): Bacteria > Nitrospirota > Thermodesulfovibrionia > Thermodesulfovibrionales > Dissulfurispiraceae > PNNP01. The sequence goes on from PNNP01000003.1 coordinate 24,360, forward strand.
TGCAGGAGCCGGCATAGAAGAACATATCCACGTTCATATAGTTCCGAGATGGGCAGGCGACACAAATTTCATGACAGCAGTCGGGGAGGTAAAAGTTATTCCGGAACATCTCCTTGAGACCTATAACAAGCTTTATCCGATTTTCAACCCTTGACTGCTTTAATTCATCCTCTGTAAACTAAACTGATGGAAAAAAAGATACTCAAGGCATTTGAAGACAGCATTCTTGTTAAAGAGAAATTTATCAAAGGAAATCTTGCTCTAATTGCTGAAGTGTCCAGATTGATAGCCGATACCTTTAATGACGGCAAAAAAATGCTTATTTTCGGCAACGGCGGAAGCGCATGCGATGCTTCCCATATCGCAGCAGAGTTTGTGAACCGCTTTAAAAAAGAGAGGCCGGGTCTGCCTGTCATTGCATTAAATACCGACATGGCTGTGCTGACATCCATTGCTAATGACTATGATTATTCCGAGATATTTGCAAGGCAGGTAAAAACCCTGTCAGAGGCCGGTGATATTGCGGTTGCAATAAGCACAAGCGGGAATTCGAAAAATATACTTAAAGCCGTGGATGTTGCAAAGAAAAAGGGATTAAAGACAATTGCGTTTACAGGATTGAAAGGCGAGAAATTTGCTTCTAAATGTGATTATGCCTTTATTGTTCCTTCAGAGGATACCCCGCGCATACAGGAGACACATATAACCCTCGGACATGTTATCTGCCAGATAGTGGAAGAGATACTCTTTGAGGTTCCGAGAAAAGGATAGGATGGGGCTCCCCGGAAATTTTGCGGGAATTGGAAATGAAAGTCCTTGGGATTGACCCCGGAAGCATATACTGCGGATATGGGCTTATCCGGATTTTAGATTCCAATCTAAAATCTGAAATCAAAAATCAGCAATACAAATATCTTTCATCGGGCAGGATTGTCATGCCTGCTGCAAAACCGCTTTGCATAAGACTCAGGGAGCTTTTCACTTCTCTTATGGATGTGATTGGGGAGTATGAGCCTGATGAAGTTGCAACAGAGAAGATTTTTTTTGCAAAGGGCATAAAAGCTGCTTTAACCATGGGACATACGAGGGGGGTAGTTCTTCTCGCAGCAACCATGAGGGATATCCCGATTTATGAATACAGTGCCCTTGAGGTCAAGAAGGCTGTAGTAGGCTATGGCAGGGCTGATAAGAATCAGGTTCAGAAAATGGTCGGAGAGATATTAAAGATTAATCACACACTGTCTTCTGACAGTGCGGATGCTCTGGCTCTTGCACTTTGCCATGCAAATATAAAAAAGATGAAGCTAAAAGCGGAAAAAGGGAGTTGAAATATGATTGCATCCTTAAGAGGAAGGCTCATATCAAAAAAACCCGACAGCCTTATAATTGATGTTGGCGGAGTTGGCTACAATGTTCATGTGCCATTAACGCTTCTTGCGTCCCTTCCTGATGAAAACAGGGAGTTTTTTTTATATATCCATACTCATGTAAGGGAAGATGCCCTTCAGCTTTACGGCTTTCAGACAGAAGACGAGAAACGCATATTCACCAGTCTTATCGGAATATCAGGCATAGGACCCAAGATTGCATTGAATATACTTTCCACCATTCCTGCTGACAAGTTTTACGGCGCTATAGAATCCGAGGATACAGACTTTCTTTGCAGGGTTCCCGGACTCGGCAAGAAAACAGCCCACCGGTTAATCCTCGAACTGAGAGGGAAACTTCCTTCCATTAAGGAAAAAGCGGATACGGTTTATGATGATACACTGTCAGCCCTTGTGAATCTTGGCTATAAAAAAATAATTGCCCAGCAAGCCCTTGAAAAGGCTTACAGCAGTGTACACAGGGACATTGAAAGTTTACTCAGGGAATCTTTAAAATATCTTACGGTGGAAACATGAGGATTGAAGACAAGGAGTTAAGTCCGCTGTCTCCTGAAGCAAATCAGGAGGATATTGCTTACGAGGTTAATCTCAGACCCCGTTCTTTCAATGAATTTGTAGGCCAGAAGCGGATTAAGGAGAATCTCAAGGTTTTTATCACAGCAGCACTGCTAAGGAAGGAGCCTTTAGACCATGTTCTTTTCTCAGGGCCTCCCGGGCTCGGTAAGACTACCCTTGCTACAATAATAGCCAACGAATTGAAGGTAAACATAAAAACAACATCAGGTCCTGTGCTGGAAAGGCCCGGCGATCTGGCTGCGATTCTTACCAATCTCTCAGACAGCGATATTCTCTTTATTGATGAGATACACAGATTGCCGAGGATTGTGGAAGAGATTCTTTATCCTGCCATGGAGGACTACAAGCTCGATATAATTATCGGTCAGGGTCCTAATGCGAGGACATTGAAACTTAACCTGCCGCGGTTTACCATGATTGGTGCCACTACAAGAACGGGGCTTCTCACATCACCGTTAAGGGATAGATTCGGCGTCACATTCAGACTCGAATTTTACAGTCCTGATGAGTTAAAGGCTATTGTGAACCGTTCTGCCCATTTGCTCGGTATAGAAATAAAGGGAGATGCCGCCATTGAGATTGCAGGGAGGGCCAGGGCAACACCAAGAATTGCGAACAGGCTCTTGAAGAGAATCAGGGATTTTGCCCAGGTGAGGGGAGACGGAACAATAGATATGAGCATAACAAAAGAGGCATTGACGGCTCTTGATATTGACAAACTTGGGCTTGATGATATAGACAGAAAACTACTGCTGACTCTCATAGAAAAATTCAACGGCGGGCCTGCAGGGATTGATGCTATTGCAGCATCTTTAAGAGAGGACAAGGATACTATTGAGGATGTGTATGAGCCGTACCTTTTGCAGGAGGGTTTGCTTGAAAGGACTGCAAGGGGAAGGCTTGCCACAAGGCTGGCATACGAGCATCTCGGCAAAAATATTCCACAGGGGCTGTTTTGAGTAAAAAAACAAGATGTAAGAGGCAGAGATGCACTCAACCCTTTAAATTGCAACATTGTTAATTAAGAAGTAATTTGATATTCAGAGAAATTTTTTAATATGAAGATTTTAATGCATATATGCTGTTCAAACTGTGCCATATATCCGATTACTGTTCTAACACAGAGAGGATTCAGCATAAGAGGATTCTGGTTCAATCCCAATATCCATCCGTATCAGGAGTATAAGAGCAGGCTAAATTCCCTCAAAAAACTTCAGAGCCTCTGGAACCTTGATATAGAATACAATGACTTCTACGGACTAAAAGAGTACCTGAGAAATGTGGTAAATAATGAAGACAGAAGGTGTGAATATTGCTATTCTGCAAGACTGGAGCAGACAGCCCTGAAGGCAAAAAATATGAATGTTGATGCCTTCACCACATCCCTTCTTGTAAGTCCCTATCAAAAATTTGATATGATTATAGATATAGGCAGGATGATGCAGGAGAAATATTCCGTAGAATTCTATATTGAGGACTTTAGAAGGGGATTTGGCGAAGGCAGGAGGATTGCAGGAGAGCTTGAGCTTTACAGACAGAAATATTGCGGCTGCATTTATTCAGAGATGGAAAGGTATTTGAAACCAGTAATGTGTAATCCGTGACAAGTGATGCGTAAAAAGCTTCTTTAAATTGTTATTCTGATTACGCATCATGCATTACGTGTTACGTTTTTATGAATAATATGGAACAGATAGGTAGATTCTTTTTAATTGCTGGTATTGCTATGATTGCAATAGGAGGCATATTGATGCTTTCAGGTAAGATTTCATGGCTCGGCAGACTGCCGGGAGATATTGTAATACAGAAAAATAATTTCACTTTTTATTTCCCCATTGCAACGAGCATACTTCTCAGCATTCTGTTAACCTTTATTTTCTGGCTTTTAGGGAGGAAGTGATGTTGATGAGGATACAGGATACAGGATGCAGTCCGCCTCAGGCGGAACAGAAGTCAGAAGTAAGAAATCGGATACAGGGCTTTAAAAGGCGGATATTTTTTTTATTTTTGTTGCTTTTGTTTATACTTTTGTTATTTTGGTTTCTGACTTCAGCACTTCATCTTTTCTGCACCGAATGCTATGCTGAGACAACTATAAGAGTTCTGCTTCTTGATAAATCAAATTCAAAGGTTCCCAAGAAGGACGAGCTAATTGAGAATATCGGGAATTCTAACGGCGATGTGCTTCTCAGCGGTATAAAGTATTCAGGTGTTATCGAGGTATGGAAGGGTAAAAATGGTTTATACATAATTAATGACATCCCTCTTGAAGACTATGTTAAAGGTGTTGTTTCATCTGAAGTAGGCAAGTCATGGGATATGGAAGCTCTAAAGGCACAGGCTGTTGTGGCGAGAACTTATGTATTGTATCAAAAGATGAATAACGATTTTCACAAAGTGCCGTTTGACCTTACATCGTCTGTTCTTCATCAGGTTTATAAAGGAGGCAGCATCCCTGAAAACATAGTAAAGGCAGTAAATGATACGCAGGGTGAAATATTGAAATATGAAGGAAAACCAATTGTGGCATATTATCATTCCACAAGCGGCGGCATGACAGAAGACCCTGTTGAGATTTTCGGGAAAAGCTATCCTTATCTGAAATCCGTAGAGGGTTCGAGTGAGCTTTCTCCTTATAATATGTGGGAGAGGAGGATCCCCTCATCAGAAATAGAAAGGGCTTTGAATATAACCGGAATAAAGGAAATCAGCATAGATTCATATACTGTTTCCCGCCGTGTTAAGGGCTTTAAAATTCTTACTGAAAAAGGTGAGCGTATCAAGGTCTTTGCCAAAGAATTGAGAAAAAACCTTGGCTGGGATAGGCTGCCGAGCACGCTGATAACAAACATCGTCAAATACGGAGATATTTATATATTTGAGGGCAGGGGATATGGCCATGGTGTCGGCATGTGTCAGTGGACTGCACTGCAGATGGCTAAAGATGGAAAAAATTATAGAGGAATATTATCTACATTTTATCCCGGTGCTTATATAGAATTATATGAAAACCGCTGACTTCAATTTTGATTTTCCAAAAGAATTGATAGCATTAAGACCTGCCGGAAATAGAGACCACTCAAGACTTCTTGTACTTCACAGAAGCGGTGATATCGAGCACAAGAAATTCTTCGATATCCATGAATATCTGAAAAAAGGAGATATGCTTTTACTTAATGATACAAAGGTATTCCCTGCAAGGATTATCAGCACAAAGCCTTCCGGCGGAAAGATTGACATCCTGCTTGTCAGAAAAACAGATGACAACGGCACATGGGAGATAATGTGCAGGAGCAGATTTCAGGGGAAGGTAAATATCGGAGACGACATCACAGCAGAGATATGGACAGAGAAAAGTTCCGAGTTTCAAGTTCCGGGTTCCGGGTCAAAGTACCGAAGAGGTATTGAACAATCCTGCAGGGCCAGAAAGTTTATGCGTTTTTTGAATGTAAAACATTCGAGTATTGATGATGTTCTCTGGCATCGCGGGTATATGCCTTTGCCGCCATATATAAATAGACTGCCTGATGGTGAAGACAGGGAAAGATACCAGACGGTCTTTGCTGAAAAACATGGCTCTATAGCTGCTCCTACCGCAGGGCTTCATTTTACAGAAGAGCTTTTAAGTAAAATAGCCGATAATGGAGTGATGGTTCGGAAACTGACACTGCATATAGGCACCGGTACATTTAAGCCTATTAAAACAGAATTTCTTGAAAAACACAGTATGGATTCAGAATACTTTGAGATGAAGACCTCCCTGATAGAAGAGATACAGCGTACAAAAGAGTCAGGGCACAGACTAATAACCGTTGGCACAACTGCTACAAGGGCAATCGAGGGCTTTATGGGCGGAAGATACACCGAATCACCTGTCATTACTAAAAACGGCGCCATTAAAGGATTTACGGATATCTTTATTTATCCGGGATATGAATTCAAAGCAGTTGACAGTCTGATAACAAATTTTCATCTTCCGCATTCAACGCCTTTGATGCTCGTTTCTGCATTCAGCAGTTTTGAAATGATACTAAAAGCTTATGAGGAAGCTGTTGCCATGGGTTATAGATTTTTCTCCTATGGTGATGCTATGCTGATTTTGTGAGTATTGAAGAGCTTGAACTTGATGAGGAGCGGGAATACCCCTTTCTTCACGGCGGGCTGGATAAGACCCTGAAAATTATAGAGAATTCTCTTGATGTTGCTATCAGCGTCAGGGGCAACAGACTCTTGATTCAGGGAGAAGACGGGCAGGTTGAAAAGGCGGAAAAGCTCATTCAGGAGATAAGGGCAGTAAACAAGAGTGGGTATATTTTAAAGCCCGATGACATCAGCTATGCTGTCAGGTCTTTATCTGAAGGGAAGGAAATTTCTTTAAAAGAGCTTTTTACAGGAAGCATCCCTGTTTCCTCAAAAAAGAGGTTCATAATCCCGAAGACAGAAAATCAGAGACAGTACATAGATGCCATAAGCAGGTATGACATAACCTTAGGCATCGGGCCTGCGGGAACAGGGAAGACATATCTTGCGATGGCAATGGCAATCCATGCCTTCTTTACAAAACAGGTTTCGAGAATTGTCCTTGTGCGGCCTGCTGTTGAGGCAGGAGAGAAACTCGGCTTCCTGCCCGGTGATATAGCTGAAAAGATCAGCCCTTATTTAAGACCATTATATGATGCCCTTTTTGATATGATGGAGATTGATAAGGCTTCCAAGCTGATAGAGCGGGGTACGATTGAGATAGCGCCGCTTGCATTCATGAGAGGAAGGACGCTTAATGATTCCTTTATAATACTTGACGAAGCTCAAAATACGACCCCTGAGCAGATGAAGATGTATCTTACAAGACTTGGCTTTGGCTCAAAAACAGTTATTACAGGAGATATCACACAGATAGACCTGCCGGCAGGCAAGACATCCGGGCTTGTTGAGGTTATAAGGATAATTAAAGATATTGAAGATATAAAAATGATTTACTTTACTGAGAGGGACGTTGTCAGACATAAACTCGTTCAGGAAATAGTAAGGGCATATGAAAGATATGAAAAACGGAATACAGAAGAATAGCAGCATTAAAAAAACAAAAAGTTTTCTTGACCCCATCGGGGATTTCAGGGAGAAACACGAAGATGACATAGCGAGGATATTTCCCCTCGTATTTTTCAGCCTGATATCCTCCTTGATAATTCTGGAAGGCAGGGGCATAGAGTATTTTATCGGAAGTTTTTTAATAACAACATTCATTCTGTTTTTATTCTATAAAGACATAAAGCGGTACAAGCCTGCCTATATCAGAGATTACAAAATGCTCCTTCTTTTATGTGTGCTCGTACCGAGTACGCTTTTCATGGGCAAGATATTTGCTTATTTGAATTCAGGGCTTAATAGAGGACTCGGTTTTCCCGAAGGGCTTTCATTTATTTTCGGTCTTCCTATTCCGGTCGGCGCCATGCTCGTAACCCTTATATTCGATTTCCATACTGCATTAATCTTCTCTCTATTAATAAGCCTTTTGACAGGAATATGGCTTGATAACCCGTTTTATCCTTTATATGCATTCATTGGCAGTCTTACTGCTGCCTTCAGTGTTATACGGTGTAAAAAACGTTCGGCTCTCATAAAAGGCGGAATATATATAAGCGCTGTAAGCATAGTAACTGCCGGAGTTATAATGCTTTTAAGCGGAGGGCTTTTTTCCCATCAGTCAGCCTCTGCCTTTTTATTTGCAGCCATTTCAGGACTCTTTGTTGCAGGCATTGTCTCCATTGTGTTGCCTGCTATTGAGTATCTATTCGGGATAAGAACCGATATAAGTCTCATCGAGCTTCTTGACCTTGACCAGCCGCTGATGCACAGTCTTATGATAAATGCACCGGGAACCTATCATCACAGCGTAATTGTCGGCAATCTTGCCGAATCATCAGCAGAAGCTGTTGGTGCCAATCCGCTTCTTGCAAGGGTTACAGCTTATTATCATGATATCGGAAAAATAAAAATACCCGAGTATTTTGTCGAAAATCAGACAGGCACAGTGAGCAAGCATGATAAATTGACGCCGCATATGAGCAGCATAATACTAATTTCACATGTAAAAGAGGGTATTGATCTGGCAAGGCAGTATAAACTGCCTGAATCAGTCATTGATATAATCCAGCAGCATCACGGCACAAGTCTCATGACATATTTTTATCAGAAGGCAATGGAACAAAAGACGATAGAAATACCATTTCATGAAGATTATCGCTATCCGGGTCCGAAGCCACAGACAAGGGTTGCAGCGATTGTCATGATGGCTGATGCTGTTGAAGCAGCATCCCGCACACTCACCGACCCCACGCCTGCAAGGATTGAAGCCCTTGTGGAAAAAATAATAAATAATGTTTTTCTTGACGGTCAGATTGATGAATGCGAGATTACACTAAAAGATTTGTCCGAGATAAAGAAGCGGTTTACATACATTTTAAATAGCATATTCCACAGGAGGATAGAATACCCTGAACTGACTGTAAAGAGTGTATCTTATAAGACAGATAAAACCCTGTCAGAAAAAGGTATGAAGACAAATGGAGATAATAATAAGGAACAGACAAAGACTGATAAAGATAAACTGTCTGAGAATAGCAAGGATATTAAAGAAAGCACTCATACAACTAACCCGCAGGGATAGTAATGCCTTATGCGTTTTGCGCTATTATAAGTCAAAAAAACGCAGCCGCTACCAGCTTATTCCTTTAAAATTCTTAGAAATAAGCGTTCTGTTGGTAAATGACAGCGGAATAAGAAAATTAAATCGCTGCTATCGCGGTATTGATAAAACAACAGATGTCCTGTCCTTTTCACAGGTGGAAAGCATAATGTTAGAGGCAGAACTTCAAAGTCCCGACTATATACTTGGTGATATAGTTATTAATCTTCATCAGGCAAAAAGACAGGCAAAAGAGTATGGACAAACTTTTTATGAAGAGGTCACGCGGCTTTTGATTCACGGTCTTTTTCACCTGCTTGGTTATGACCATGAGAAAAATAAACATGAGGCAGCAAAGATGAAAAGGAAGGAACTTGAAATACTCGGAGGAATTGGATGAGGAATTATATGCTGGAAATAATCGTATTCATCTGTGGTGCGGTTGTGATGATACTCGAGCTCGTTGGTTCGAGGATACTGGCTCCCTACCTCGGCACATCAATAATTGTATGGACAAGTTTGATAGGCATTATTCTTGGAAGCCTGAGTCTGGGTTACTGGTGGGGCGGGAAAATAGCTGACAGAAACCCGAGCTATAAAATATTTTCGCTGATAATCTTTATCTCTGCTGTAATTATTGCCCTTATTACATCCTTAAAATCCTTCGTACTCGGTTTTGTTCAGAATAATGTTAACCATTTTTATATCGGCACCATTGTTGCTACATTAATACTTTTTGCCCCGCCGAGTGTAGTGCTCGGGATGACCACCCCGTATGCTGTCAGACTGAAGATAAAAGACCTGACCAGCTCGGGGACAACTGTCGGCAGACTATATGCAATTTCTACCATCGGCAGTATTGCAGGGACGTTTTTAGCAGGTTTTTTCCTCATCGCTTATTTTGGCAGCACAAAGATTCTCATTATACTTTCCATTGTGCTCGTTTTTACCTCTATTCTCGCCTATGTAAGAAGCATTCTTGTTGTAAAAGGCACGGTTATTTCACTGTTGCTGCTATTTTTGTTAGCAATGGATTCTTATGACACGTTTTTGAGTAAACAGGGAATGATAGACATTGATACACAATATAACAGGGTTTTGATATACAGAAGTGTCGATGAAACAACTGACAGGCCGACCCGCGTTATGGTTACCAATCCCAAAGAGGTCCAGTCAGCAATGTTTCTGGATGATGACAATGACCTGGTAATCGGATATACGAAATTTTACCGTCTGGCAGGACATTTCAAGCCAGACCTGAAGGATTCCCTGATGATCGGAGGCGCAGGCTACTCGTATCCAAAGGATTATTTGAAAAAGTTCAGCAATGCCAAACTTGATGTGGTGGAGATTGACCCTGCGTTAACCGCACTTGCAAGACAATATTTTAATCTGAAGGCAAATGCGCGGCTGACAATATACCATGAAGACGGAAGGACATTTTTGAATAAAGCAAAGAAAAAATATGATGTTATTTTCGGAGATGCCTTTACTTCCTATTATTCCCTGCCTTATCAATTAACAACAAGAGAAGCTGTACAGAGGATGCATGATTTGCTCAATGATGACGGAGCAGTCCTTGTGAATATCATCTCTTCAATAGACGGAGAAAAGGGAGAATTTTTAAGGGCAGAGTATGCAACTTTCAAGAACGTATTCCCTCAGGTTTATCTGTTCCCTGTAACGGACCGTCATAATGGCTCCGATGTTCAGAATGTAATGCTTGTGGCGCTCAAGTCTGTAAAGAAACCTGTCTTCAGGAATCAAGACAATGAATTAAACGGTTATCTGCAGCACCTCTGGAATAAAGATGTACAGACGGATATTCCTCTTTTGACAGATGACCATGCACCTGTTGATAATTACATTTTAAAGGTGATTAAAGATTTGTAGAATTTTTATTTTATGCAGTTTACCGGAATGCAAGAGGTATCCGGCTTTCAGTATATGTCTCGGTGCGCTTATATTGTTTTTAATATTCAGGTGAGGGTTAAAGATACTTTATAAATGCGCATCAATTAGCTCTTTCCCTCTAAATTATAAATTTTCAATGAGGAATGTTTCGCAATAGCCCCGAAATCACCATCTTTATGTAGAATTGAGCAGTTATAGGACAGGGCAACTACAGCAAGCAGGCTGTCAATAGCAGTGACAGTAACTCCCCTTCTCCTGAGGGCAAAGGCAAGCTCTGCAGTTTTATGCCAGTGTTCATCGCTTATGTGCAGCCAGTGAAGACCAGTGATCCGATG
>PNNP01000004.1 GCA_013824325.1 Thermodesulfovibrio sp.
AACGGAGAGGGGGGGATTCGAACCCCCGGTGGAGTTGCCCCCACAGCGATTTTCGAGACCGCCCCATTCAACCGCTCTGGCACCTCTCCAAAATTTTAATTTTATTTCTTTTTATTCTTAAGCGCCAAAATGGCTAAAACTGCCGCACCTATTCCTACAATCGAACGTATAATCGCACCTGACGTCAGAATTACCTTTTTAAAAATTTTTAATTTATCTGTCATTTCTTGCCTGAATGTACTCGACCGCTTCAATTATTCAAGGATTTACTTCTAAGACTTTCAAAAAATCTCTTCAGCAGTTGTGCGCATTCTTCTTCCAATACTCCTGAAACCACCTCAACCTGATGATTCAATCTTTTGTCTGAAAGAAGTTTATAGAGACTGTTGACTGCTCCACCCTTGGTATCATCACATCCATACACAAGCCTGCCGAGACGGGCGTTCACCATTGCTCCGGCACACATCACGCAGGGCTCTTTAGTGACATACAGTGTTGCATCAGTCAGCCTCCAGTTTTTAATCTTTCCGGCAGCTTCCCTCAAAACTGATATTTCTGCGTGATTTGTGGGGTCAAATGTTGACTCCCTGCTGTTGCGCTCAATGGCAATTATTTCGTTATGAACAACAAGAACAGCACCGACAGGGACTTCACCTTCATTAAATGCCTCTTCCGCCTCTTTAAGGGCGAGTCTCATGAAATCAAGGTCTGAATCCACTTTACCCAATTGTCAATGCCTTCTCCTGTTTTACACGAGACCTCAAAAATCTTTATGGGCTGATTAAGCGATGCGGCATCTTTTTTTATCTTCTCTACATCAACATCCAGAAATGACTTTAAATCAATCTTGTTGATAATCAGTGCTGAGGATTCCTGAAACATAAGAGGATACTTTAACGGTTTGTCATGTCCCTCTGTAATGCTCAATATCATCACCTTCATATTCTCCCCAACCTTGAATTCTGCAGGACAGACAAGGTTGCCGACATTTTCGATGAAAAGAACATCAAGTTCATCAAGCGGCAAATCATTCAGGACTTCATTAATCATATTGGCATCGAGATGGCATGCCCCCCCTGTATTTATCTGAACAACAGGGATGCCGAGGCTGTCAATTCTGGCAGCGTCATCGGTACCTGTGATGTCGCCTTCTATAACACCGACTTTAATTTTACCGCCAAGGTTTCTTATCGTGGTTTCAAGAAGAGATGTCTTGCCTGCGCCCGGAGAGCTCATGAGATTAATGACATAGACGCCCTTTTCCTTGAATATATTTTTGTTCTCCTGCGCAATCCTGTCATTGGCATCAAGTATTTTAGATGCAACTTTAAGCTTCATTTAAAAGACCTCCATTTCTGTTATATTCAACTCACGGCCTGAATTCAGGGTATAAGAAAGACCGTCACAGTGCGGACAGGCGAGGATAAATTTTTCGTCTGTGGTGAAATCCTTATTGCAAAGATTGCAAAAACCTGAGACAGGAACCTCTTCAATCTCAAGGGTTGCTTCAGACGCAATAGTGTCTGCTTTCAGCCCGTCAAAGGCAAAAAACAAGGCATCAGGCATGACACCTGATGCCTTACCGATTAGAACCTTGATATTCCCTATCCTGCTGAAACCGTTATTTTTACAATTATTTATGGCAATTTCGAGTAAGCTTTGAGCTATCGATACTTCGTGCATAATTACTTGTGTACTTCTTTTTCGTAAGCCTCCTTGCCTGCTTCGACAGCCGCTGCTATCGCTGATTTTTTCTCCTCGTACATGCCTTTGGCTTTTTCAACAGTTGATGCAACCTTTTCCTTTGCATGGCTTGCATAATCAACTGTCTTATCCTTTGCATGGGATGCATAATCAGATGCCTTCTCCTTCACGTCTTCTGCAAACTCTTTTATTTTTCTCCTTATCTCAGGTCCGGATTGAGGTGCTAAAAGGAGTGCCAGTCCAGCCCCTACCATCCCGCCTAAAAGGAATGCAAGCAATACAGAACCTGAACTAAAACCTTCTTCTTCATGTCTCATAATTTATGACCTCCTTTCTTTTATTTGTTTGATTAAAACTTCAAGCGCTGTTTTTATCCCTGCTTTAATTCCCAGAGCTCTCACCGATAAACCCTCGCTTGCACCGCTTATCATACTGCTCAATACCTTGAGATTCGCTGAGATTTCAGATATTACAGCGGAGAAATTTCTTACATTCTCTGTTACAGTTCCAACATCGCTGCTGATGCCTTTCAGATTTTTAATGACCTGTTCAGCATCATCAAGAACGGGTTTCATTCTTTCCTCTGTGCGGTTTAAAAATTCCCTGATAGCCGTTGCTGACCTTTTTATCTCAACAGCAACATACATAAGAAAAATTGCAGAAGCCAGAAAAGTAACCGTTACAATAAAAAACCCTATGCTTAAAATTATGAGCCAGGAATGATCAGCCATTTATCCTCCTGTGTCAAAAATATTTTTCTACAAAAAATCTCATAAAAAACTATATTTTTAAACAACATTAGATTACTTACAGTATATAATATCGCTCACAAAGTTACAAGCTAAAAAGAATTAGACCTAATAATTCATAAATTACCAGCAATGCGTGAGGCATCCGTATCGAAAGCAAGATGTTGAGTTATTTGTCAGCACGCGGATGCGTGCGGCAGCATATACCGTTATGACAGAATGGACTTAGGTGAGACGACCTGCTATTTGGCACACAAAGGCTAATTATCTTGCTGAGATGCGGATGCCTCACACAAGTCTGTGAATAATCAGGGTTAGATGCCCTTTAAATATCACAAGCTAACAAGCTTTTTTATATACATGCCACACCCTCTGTATTACGGTTATATGGCTTAAGATAAACAATATCAAAATTACAGCGAACAGCCATCCTGTCAGGCAGCCGAGGGCAAGAAGCACCACCCTCTCGGGCCTTTCTATCAAGCCCACATGACAGTCAATGCCAAGCCCTTCAGCCCTTGCCCTGACATAGCTTATCAATAATGAGCCGACAAGGCTTCCTATGGTAAGCAAAATGCCTTCAAGATTGCTTTTTTCAAAAAAATACCATGCAATGGCAAGAAAGATACCGGAATCAGAATACCTGTCAAGTGTTGAATCAAGAAAGGCGCCGAACTTTGTGTTTTTCCCGTTTGCGCGTGCGACAATGCCGTCAAACATATCAAAAAAACCGCCAATGAGAATCAGGATTCCGCCTGCCGTAAGATTAGACGGTATGGTAAAAGCAGCACCGATGGTAATGAAAAAGCCCAGAAAGGTGAATATGTTGGGATTGATAGATACTCGCTTTGCTATCGGGGCAAGGGGCTTATCAAGAAAATGTCCAAGTTTTGCACTTATCAACTACCTCTCCCTTTTGTGGGCTATAAACTCTTCCACCATTTCCCTTGCTTCTTCGTCTGAAAACTGTATTTGGGGATGTTTCATGAAATAAGCTGAAGGAGATAAAAGCACACCGCCCACGCCTCTGTCCTTTGCAATCTTGCAGCAGCGTATGGCGTCTATTACAACGCCGGCGCTGTTGGGAGAGTCTTCCACAGAAAGTCTCAATTCAAGATGCATCGGCATATTGCCAAATCCATGCCCTTCTATTCTCAAAAAGCAGACCTTGTTGTCATTCATCCAGGGCACATAATCAGAAGGTCCTATGTGAATATCTTCGCTGTCTAATTTGTGTGCAATCTGTGACTGAACTGACTCGGTCTTTGATATTTTTTTCAGTTTAAGTCTGTTTTGATTCAGCATATTGAGAAAATCCGTGTTGCCGCCAACGTTCAACTGATATGTGTGACTTATCTTGACACCTCTGTCCATAAATAATTTTGTAAGTGCCCTGTGGATTATAGTTGCGCCCATCTGGGATTTTACGTCATCACCGACAACAGGGATGCCTTTTCTCTCAAAACGACCTACCCATTCCTCGTCAGATGCTATGAAAACCGGGATGCAGTTTATAAAGCCAACGCCTGCCTCAAGACAGGCATTTGCATAAAACTTCACGGCATTTTCAGAGCCAACCGGCAGATAGTTAACAAGCATATCTGCACCGCTGTCTTTCAGTGCCTTAACAACATCACATGCCTTTTCATCCGCTGCAATAAATCTCCTGTCATAAGGATAATCAGCCATATGAGGCGATATGCCGTCAAGGATTTCTCCCATCTGAACCTTTACAGGATAATCTGGTATGCCCGGATAAAAAACCCTTGTGCAGTTCGGTTTGGCAAATATCGCTTCTTTCACCGGCTTGTTTACCTTTCTGACATCAACATCAAACGCTGCCACAACCTGTATATCCCCGGGGACATATCCTCCGAGATTGTGATGCATCAAGCCAAGAGATAGATATGGACTGTCTTCCTTTAATGACTTGTAATATTCAATGCCCTGAATGAGGGAACTTGCACAGTTTCCAATTCCGGCAATCGCAATCCGCATCTTACCCATTATTTTTGTCTCCCCTGTCTCATATGTTATTTTATCTCAATGTGTCTCGGCATTTCTTCTTCTTTTTTGGGAAGGATTATTTCCAGTATGCCATCTTCAAGATTGGCTTTTATATTTTCGTGGTCTACTGTTACAGGAAGAATAAAAGTTCTCGAAAAAACACCATATGGCCTCTCCACCTGATGATAATTTCTTCCCTCCCTCTGCAACGTCCTCTCCCCGCTGATTCTGAGGATATTTCCCTCAACCTTTATGTTAATATCAGGGTTTTTAACCTCGGGCAGTTCTGCCTTTACAACAAATTCCGCTGGAGTCTCATAGATATCTACAACGGGAATCCATCCTGCGGATTTTCCCTCGCCTGTCCTCGTCTGGGTATCTTCAAATATTTTATTGATTCTTTCCCTCAGAGAAAAAATATCCTTCAGCGAGTCCCATTTTTCCATCTTTATTCAGTCTCCTGATTGAATAAAACACAAACAGAATTTTATAAATTAACTCATGCCCTTATGTCAAGACAATAAACAGGTTTTTTTCAAGTTTTTGAAAAACCCGATGATTTAAGGGGCTTCGCAAGCATATATCTTATGTGCGAATCCATTACACAGGCTATCTCTGTCAGAAGGTTCTCCGGTGCTCTTATCCTCTCCAGAGCGGTAAAACGCCACTGCAAAATGCTCTTATAAAATTTCACGGCGCTCTGCGAAAGTTTTATTGCATCGCTGTTACTGCCGATACATGCATTGCAGATTATTGAACCATGGGAGATATAAAAATTATTGCTTCCGTTGCTGACAGGCTTTCTGCCGCATCTGCCGCACATATCAAGTCTTGGCAGGTAGCCTGTAATCTCAAGAAATTTCATTTTGTAATAAAGATAAAGTAATTTGCCGCTGCGGTCTGATTCAAGTTTTAACAGTATATTGAGGAGCAGTTCAAAAATCTCTTCATTATCTTCCCTTTCAGGCAGAAAATGAAGGTTCAGTTCCAGCATTTCCGAAGTGCTGACAAGACACCGGAAATCCTCCCTTAAAGCGTGGAAAGGGCGTATTATATCCGACTGGGTTAATCTCGGAAGATTGGCGTCTTCCTTACCTATAAAAGAGAGCATGGAAT
Organism: Thermodesulfovibrio sp.; assembly: GCA_013824325.1. GTDB lineage: Bacteria > Nitrospirota > Thermodesulfovibrionia > Thermodesulfovibrionales > Dissulfurispiraceae > PNNP01. The sequence goes on from PNNP01000004.1 coordinate 5,577, forward strand.
ATGTGAGCGGCTCAAGCGAGCTTCCAAAACGGCTTTTAATCTTACGCGGACTTTTGGCAAATACATTCAATAATCCGAAATCACGGGTGAGATAAGTGACGATGAGGTCAGCTTCTCCGAATATAGTGTTTTTCAGGACAATGCCTTCAGTTCTATTTAACATGAGCAAAGACGGTTCTACATGATATTTCCAAAATCCTCGGGCTTCAGGTTCTTAAGCCATTCCTCAAGCTCGTCAGCCTTACGCACATCGAGAACACTGTCTTCTACAAAAAGTGGTGCCTGCATCCTCAGGGCAACAGCCACTGCATCAGAAGGCCTGGAATCTATCTTAATCTCTTTTTTACCGTCTGTCCCGTGTATGAGAGCATAATAGGTATTGTCAATTATTTCTGTTATAACAACCTTTGTCACCTTGACATTTAACCCTTCAAACACATTCCTGATGAGGTCGTGCGTGAGAGGTCTCGGCGTAATTACCTTGCCGAGGGCAAGGGCTATGGCATCAGCCTCGGGCTTTCCTATCCATATCGGCAAAGTTCCATTGCCGTCTACCTGCTGTAAAAGCAGGATATACATACCGCTTCTGGGGTCAAATAAAAGACCCTCTACTTTCATCTGTATAAGCATTATTTAAAACCCAGCTCCCTTAAGATTCGCTCGTTACTGCGCCAGTCCTTTTTTATTTTTACCCATAATTCCAGAAAAACCTTTGTGCCGAGAAGCCTTTCGATTTCGAGCCTCGCATCTGTCCCTATCTTTTTTAATTTTAATCCATCTTTGCCTATTATAATACCCTTCTGCCCTTCTCTTTCAACATAAATATTTACATGGATAAAAATTACTCCATCCTCCCTTTCCGTCCAGCTTATCACCTCTGTTGCGATAGAATACGGTATCTCTTCTTCAGTCTGCTCCATAATCTTCTCCCTGACGATTTCAGCTGCCATAAACCTTTCGAGCTGGTCGGTCACAAGGTCATCAGGGTAATACCTCGGTCCTTCAGGAAGATAACTCAGAATAGCTTTAAGAAGAATATCAATGCCATCGCCTGTGAGGGCTGATACAGGGATAATCTCCTTAAAAAGATACAGTTTGCTGTAAGCATCGATTACCGGCAGAACCTCGGGTTTTTTAAGGGTATCAATCTTATTGATAATGAGAAAAACCGGTTTTTTCAGTTCCTTCAAAATTTCAATAATAAATCTGTCGCCGCTTCCCGGTTCTTCAGGCTCTACCATAAAAAGAATCAAATCAACATCCCTGACAGATCCGCGCGCTTCCCTGACCATCAACTCACCGAGCTTATGCTTCGGCTTGTGAATGCCGGGCGTGTCTATCAATACTATCTGCGCTTCGGGCAATGTCTTTACGCCGATTATCCTGTTTCTCGTGGTCTGTGGCTTAGGTGTAACAATGGCTACCTTCTCGCCGAGTATAGTATTGAGTAATGTGGACTTGCCAACATTAGGCCTGCCTATAAGAGAGACATAGCCGCTGTGAAATTTTTCCATTTATTTAAGTCCCGATATTGCTTCTTTTATCCTTTCGAGTCCCTTCGATATGTTCTCCATAGATGTAGCATAGGAAATCCTAATATAATTATCATCGCCGAATGCGTCTCCGTGCACAAGCGCCACCTTTGCATCCTCAAGAAGATAAAGTGCAAAATCGAGCGAAGAGTTTATCGCACGGCTGCCAGCTTTTTTGCCGTAAAGTTTTGAAATGTCAGGGAACGCATAGAATGCCCCTGTCGGCATGATACAACTAACGCCGCGAACGGCATTCAGTCTTTCAACAAGAAATCGCCTTCTCTTATCAAATTCAGTGCGCATCATGGATGTAAAATCCTGAGGCCCGGTCAATGCGGCTACTGCCGCTTTTTGAGCAATGGAAGTCGGATTTGATGTTGACTGACTCTGAATATTCGTCATCGCCTTTATAATATCTTTTGGACCCGCTGTATACCCAATCCTCCAGCCTGTCATTGCATGCGACTTTGAAAGACCGTTTACAACAATAGTCTTTTTCTTTATCTCTTTATTCAATGACGCAATACTAATATGCTCAAATCCGTCATACACAAGTTTTTCGTATATTTCGTCAGAAATTACATATATGTCATGCCGCAGGGCTATTTCAGCAATGGCTTCAAGGCTCCTTTTGTCATATGTCAGTCCTGTTGGGTTTGACGGAGAATTCAGTATCAGCGCCTTTGTCTTTTTTGTTATCCTTGATTCAAGGGCATCCGGGCTCACTATGAAATTGTCCTTTACATAGGTCTTTACAAAAACAGGAACTGCATCATTCAGAAGCACCTGGTCAGGATAAGAAACCCAGTAAGGCGAAGGAATCAGCACTTCATCTCCTGAACCGTATAATGCCTGCGCAATATTATAAAGACTGTGCTTTGCGCCGCATGAAACTATTATCTCATCCTTTTCATATTCAAGGTCATTGTCCTTTTTGAATTTGGCAATAATCGCCTCTTTAAGCTCGTCAATTCCGCCCACAGGCGTGTATTTTGTAAAACCGTCCCGCAGAGCCTTTATTGCAGCCTCTTTAATATGCTCCGGCGTGTCAAAATCAGGCTCTCCGACTCCGAAATTCACGACATCAATTCCCTGAGCCTTCATTGCCTTTGCCTTTGCATCAATGGACAGCGTGGGTGAAGGCTTAATCTTTTTTGCCCTTTCAGAAAGCATAGTGAGTCCTCCCTCTAAATACGCAATGCATAATCTCTGATGAGTTTATTCCCACACGTCACTCATTACTCATCACGCATTACGGCTTTTATTATAACTTATTTTTTGATTTAAGCTCTCTAATCTTATTGAGGGTATCGAGATAATTTTCATTGGAAGGGCTCAAATCAAGCGCTTTCAATACAAGAGATTCTGCCTCAAGAAGAAGAATTTTTAATTCTTCAACCGCCAGTTTTGAACCTTTAGCCTTATTATAATAAAGCCATGCAAGATTATTATAGGCATCAGTGATGTCGGGTTTCTCTTCAATTGCTTTTCTGTAAAACCCCTCTGCCCTTTCTGAATCCCCTTTTTGCACAAAGATATTGCCCAGATAAAGATATGCAAGTGGAAGCTTTTTTGATGCCTTTTTATATTCCTCAACAGCGTTATCAGTTTCTCCTTTCTTTTCATATGCGACGCCGAGGTTGATATGTTCATCGGGAGTTAAAGGGTCATCAAGAATGACTATCCTCGGCAGAGAACAGCCAGCGGTCAGGAGACAGAAGACAGCAATCAGCAAGACTATCAAAACTAAGGATGATGTATTTATTTCCGACTGCCGACTGCCGACTGCCGACTGCCGACTCACTTCGGCTTTATCCATAATGTCCAGAAATTCGTTTTTCCCCATGCTTTTAAAAATGTGTCCTTCTTTATAAATACCCGTTCCTTCTTGCCCGAATTTGCAATAATGCCGTCTTCAGTATAACCTACAACAACCATAAAGTGATTCGTCTGAAATATTGAAAAACCGTAGTCTACAAGGACAATAAGAGGATACCCGTCATGTATCTTTGCTTTCAAATCCTCCCAGTCTCCTCGATAGTATAATGAATAAAATCCCTTCTTCTGGGCATAAAGTGCCATATCTATGGTAAGCGTTCCCCTTGCAGATACACTGTATATGTCCCTTGCTATATCATCGGGAGTGATGTTGACGCGCCAGTAATTCATTACACCAGCAATGGATGCCGGTCCGCACTGATAATCCTCCTGCGGATGAAACGGCACATTATTTATCATTATTGGCTTTGAATCAAACCGGACAGAAACCGTCGAGCACGAAAATAGAGCAAAAATAATAATCAGAAATATTATTTTAAACTTATATGTCATTTTATTGTGAACTTAAAACAGGGCAGGGATTGTTATCCCTGCCCTGTGAAAACGGAAAGAACTATTTGGTCACTACAACCTTGTGCCCTGTCAACTGCAGCAATAATACAACCAGTATTGCTATCACAAGGAGTGCAATAATAATTCCGAGAGCGTCACCTCCTACTTTCAGGTCATCAATATGAAGGGATAGTTGATGTATCTGCTGATCGCTCATTTGTGAAAGCCGGCTATTAATTTCGTCCTCGGTAAGGCCGAATCTTTCGAGCCTCTCCCTTATCATCTTTGTCTCGAGTACCTTCTGTATCTTATCCAAATCAGCAGCCCTGTCAACATTTGCAAGAGCAATGACTTCAGACGGAGCAAAACCAGCATCAACCTTCGGGGCAATACCGATAATGAACATTGCAAAAACAAGATACCATGAAACCTGCTTCATAAAAGGAATCTTCATCAATCCTTCACCTCCTTCTCTTCCTTAAAATCATTCCGGCCTTAAAATCATTAGGGCCTTTAAATCATTAGGGCCTTTAAATTACTCCAGATATAATACCAAAATACCCCTCTTATTAATAAATATATTTTTTGGGGGCTTTATTTCCAAGTGATGTGAGTATCTCGTAAGGGATTGTATTGATTCTCTGCGCAAGCTCTGGTGCACAAATAGATTCGTTGCCCTGCCTGCCCATAATGACTACTTCATCATCTTCTGTTACATCCTCTAAATCCGTCAAATCAATCATGGTTAAATCCATACAGACCCTGCCAACAACAGGCACTCTATTGCCTTTTACAAGGACTTCTGCATTGTTGGAAAAACCGGTGCTGAAACCGTCAGCATAGCCGACAGATATCACGCCGATAAGACTATCTCGCTTTGTAAAGTATGTCCTGCCGTAGCTTATCGGAGTGCCCGGAGGCAACTTTCTAATGGCGATGATTCTCGCCTTAACACTCATTGCAGGAATAAGCTCAGAGTTCGGGGTCAGGAGTTCTGAGTCATTGACTTCTGGCTTCTTAAGCGGCGAGTATCCGTATAACATCAAACCCGGCCTGACCGCATCAAAGTGTGATTCGGGAATGGTCAAAACAGCAGCGCTGTTAGCTATGTGAAATAGTTTTACTTTCAGACCGTTTTTGTATAATTCATTCTGTATGGCACTGAATCTGTCAATCTGGAGCATGACAAAAGAAGGGTCGGCTAAATCCGCTTCGGAGAAATGGCTCATTATACCTTCAATGTTTATGCCCTTCAGGCCGGCAATTTCGAGTATCTCTTTCGCTGCATCACCTGTAATGCCGAGTCTGCCCATGCCCGTGTCCACTTTGATGTGGACATCAATCCTTTTGGCAGTCTTTTCCGCCTCTTTTGATATTACAGCGGCTGTTTTTTTACTGGTTATTACCGGGGTAATGTTATAGGTGAAGATATCTTCAATATCAGGGTCAAAAAGAACAAGGATAGGAGCATTTATACCGGCTTCCCTTAATTCCTTTGCTTCGCCTGTAAAGGCTACTGCAAGAAGCCCGATGCCGTGGCTGACAAGACTTCTTGAGACCTCCACAGCGCCGTGTCCATAAGCATCAGCTTTTACAACAGCTATAACAGTCCGATTACTGGATAGACTTTTTATAATACTGAGGTTGTTTGAGATTGCCTTTAAGTTTATTTCTGCGACGATGCCCCTGTTCACATTATATTATGCTTTTTTCTCCCCTTCTTTTCCTTCTTTATTCTCATCAGCAGTTTTTTTAGGAGTTACATCTATCTCGTCAGGCTCATTGGTCGCCTTTTTGAAATTCTTGATTGCCTCACCAATGCCCCTTCCTATCTGCGGTAATCTCGTAGCTCCGAATAGAACAACGACGATTATCAAGATAATGACCAACTCCTGCATCCCAAGACCAAACATAAAATTACCTCCTGTTTTTTCGTGATGCGTCATGCGTCATGCGTGACTGGTAACGTATGACAGGGAATAAGTCTTTACTATTCTGCTTTAACTTATCACTCATCACTCATTACTCACTACAGCTTTATAGTCTTCTGCCGTATTTATATTAACAAAAGACTTTCCATTAAAATCTATTGTCTTAATATCTGATGCAGATATTAAGTGAGTATTAATCTCACCGAGAAAGCGCTTTAAGGCTGTTTTCCCCTCCAAAATCCCCTTTTCAAGACGGGACATGCTTGTCTTACAGTATACCCCAAAAAGAGGTTGCGGTTCATTATCATAGACAGGTATCGCGGCATCAACATTTGCATTTTTTGATATCTTTTCATATTCATTACAAACAAGTCTGACAATATCTGCATTTATAAACGGCATGTCACAGGCAATAACAAATATACTATCCCCCTTTGCATTAAGCAGTGACGAGTATATCCCTGTCATGGGACCTGATGACGGAAGCACGTCGCCTACCATCGGCGCTCCTAAATAAAAATATGCTTCCGGCATATTCGTACTGATCAGCACCTCATCAAACATTCCTCTCAATATGCCGAGGGTTCTTTCAATTATTGGAATGCCGTCAATCTTTATAAATCCCTTCAAAGTCGGGAATCTTTTATTCTCTCCCCCGGCTAAAATAACCGCCGAAATTGCAGATTGCGGAATGCGGATTGCAGATTTAAGATTTTTTGATTCGGGATTACTAATCCCCGATTCTATATTTGAACTTTTCACTTTATTATAACCCCTGCATATCCGACAACATGTTCATAATCACCGCTTACATCACCTGAAGTTGCATATTTCACAAGTCTTGCTTCCTTAGCGCCAAGTGTTTTGGCAGAATAAAGCATTATTGTTGCGGGCAGGAATCCGCACATTGAAATCCTTTCCTTCATGACAATATTATATAAACCTTCGGGATTAAGATTCATTAACTCTTTTAAGGCAAGACCGTCAAGTCTTCTTGCTGTCCTGTCGGGCACATAATGACTCATGTCAGAACTTGCAACAATGACTACACTGTAACCAACCTTTTTTATGGATTCGGCAATGCCTTCTCCTATTTCTCTGCACTCATGGAGGGAGGCATTCATAACTGCTATCGGGACGATCTTTACACCATCTAAAAAGTAAGATAAAAACGGCAATTGCACTTCAAGTGAATGCTCAAATTTATGTGCAAGGACATCATCTGATACATATGAAACATTCTGTATTATTTTCCCGCTTAATTCTTCGTCTATGGGAAAAGTACCGGCTGGTATTTCCCACTGCCCTGAGCTCATTATAGAAACATTCGCACCAAGCCCTGAATGGTTGGGACCTATAAGTATGAAAGTTTCGGGGAATTGTATTGAGGAATATACTGCTCCTGCAACATGTCCTGAGTACATCAATCCTGCATGAGGCGAAAGAACAGCAATCACCTTCTCCTTTGCAGATTCTTTGATTATATATTTTTCTACCTGGCTTTTTAATCTTGATGGAGTGCCATTATAAAATTGTCCTGCTACGGCAGGCAGTCTTTTCATCATTATATCTCCTCTTCGGATTCGTATGAAACCTCGGTAAAATCTACAAATCTTGTGCAGGTAGAAAGAAAGGTGAGATTAACAATACCTGTAGGGCCGTTTCTCTGTTTGGCAACAATTACTTCAGCCTTACCCTTGTTAGACGGGTTGTTTTTATTATATAGCTCATCCCTGTAAAGGAAAATGATTACGTCTGCATCCTGCTCAATCGCACCTGATTCCCTGAGGTCTGCAAGGGTGGGCTTCTTTTCTCCCCTTTGCTCAACAGCCCTGTTCAACTGGCTCAATGCAACCACAGGAACTTTCAGCTCCTTTGAAAGGGCTTTTAGTGACCTTGATATATCGGATATCTCCTGTTCCCTGCGTTCAAAATTTCCCCTGCTTCTCATAAGCTGAAGATAGTCAACAACCACGAGACTCAAGCCCCCGCGTTCCATCTTCAATCTCCTTGCTTTTGCCCGCACCTCAAGCACTGTGATGGCGGATGAATCATCAATAAATATGGGGGCATCCGCAAGCCTTCCTGCTGCATTTGTCAGTTTTGGCCAGTCCTCCTTGCTTATAAAACCTTTTCTGACATGAGAAGAATTCACCATGCTCTCTGAGCATAACATTCTCAATGCAAGCTGCTCTTTTGACATTTCAAGACTGAAAACCGCCACAGGTTCTTTCATATTAATGGCAACATGCTGCGCTACATTAAGTGCAAAAGCTGTCTTGCCCATACCGGGCCTGCCGCCGACAACAATAAGTTCACTGGGCTGAAATCCTGATGTCAGCTCATCAAGGTCTTTAAAGCCTGACGGCATACCGGTAATTGCCTCTTTTTTATTATAAAGCTGTTCTATTGTCTTAAATGTATCTTTAACAAGGTCTTTCAGTTTTGAGAATGAAGTCTTAATCCTTTTATCGGTGATGTCAAAAATCGTTTTTTCTGCATAATCTACCATCTCGTCAGCATCAAGACTATCTTCATAAACTTTTGAGGCAATATGAGTGGATGCGTTTATTAACGACCTCAACAGTGCCTTTTCCCTGACAATCTTTGAATGATACTGTATATTTGCCGATGTGGGAACACTGTTCGCGAGACTGGAAAGATATGATATGCCGCCTATGGCTTCAAGCTCATTGCCCCTTCTTAAATAATCCGTCAAGGTGATGATGTCTATTGGCTCGCTCTTGTCAAAAAGCTCGAGCATTGCATTATACAGGCGTCTGTGTGATTCCTTGTAGAAATCGTCCGGACTCAGAATTTCGATGGTTTTCGGCAAAGCCTCGTTATCAAAGACAATCGCACCGAGAACAGACTGCTCTGCTTCTATATTCTGAGGAGGGAGTTTGTCAATGGTCAGGTCAACATCTTTCAATTTAACCTCCACCTAACCTTAATCCTATTCCTGCACCACCTGAATACTGACCTGTGTGGAAACATCGGAATGAATCTTCACATTAACCGCATAATTACCGAGTCTCTTTATAGGGTCTTCCAGTAAAATCTTTTTTCTGTCAATATCCATGCCTTCTTTTTTTAATGCTTCGGCAATATCAGCGGCAGTCACAGAGCCAAAAAGTTTTTCCTCTTCTCCTGCCTTTGCTTTTATTGTAATGACCTTTGATGAAAGTCTGGTTGACAGATCTTCAGCAGTAGTCTTTGCTTTTTTGGCAAGTTCCTGTATCTTTTTCCTTTCATGCTCCAGTGCGCTGATATTCTTCGGGTTTGCCTCAACGGCAAGACCCTTGGGTATTAAAAAATTTCTTGCATATCCGTCTTTAACATTGATAACTTCACCCATTTGGCCGAAATTTTTAACCTCTTCCCTGAGAATGATCTTCATAAAAAACTCTCCTTTCAATTTCATGTGCTAAAAATAGTATAACTAATTTGTCTTCAATTACTCCATACCTGTATCAGAAGTCCTTACAAGGCGGGCGGATTGGCTTTCTCTCTCATATTATTGACAACATCTACATTGCCCATCACAATTATCACATTATTTTCCTTTAATACAATGTTTTTCGGAGGGTTAAATATGTAAGTACCGGCTTTTCTGTCCATAAGTGCTACAACTGTAGCATCCTCCATATTCAGCATACCCGTTGCTTCGAGTGTCATGCCGGCAAAAGAAGAACCTGAAAAAATCTCTATCTCGTCAACCCTTATAGTCTTATCCTTCATTCTGAGCATGATGTCAAGGAAATTAACAACAGCAGGCCTGAGCATCTCTGAGACCATCCTCAGCCCGCCGATAAAATTCGGCATTACAACGCCGTCAGCGCCTGCCATTCTTATCTTTTGCTCTGACTCTTCTTCAACAGCCTTGGCTACAACCCTGATGCTGGTATTCAGCTTCTTTGCAGTAAATACTACGAAAAGATTTTCTGCATCCGAATGCAGCGAGGTAATAAGACCCTTTGCCCTTTCAATCCCCGCCCTCTTAAGCACTAAATCATGGGTTGCGTCTCCCTCCACACAAAGAATGCCCTGTTCCTCAAAGCGCTTTATCTTTTCAGCATCCTTTTCTATTACAACAAAGTCTTTTTTTGTCTTTGCAAGCTCCTCAATCACATATTCCCCGGTTTCACCGGCACCGCATATTATATAATGTCCTTTAAGCTGTCCGATTTTTTTCTGCATCTTTCTCCTCCTTAAAACATCGGTAAGTTCACCCTCAACAACAAATGCAGTAAAGGTGGATATGCCATAAATAAGAACACCGCACCCGAAAAGTATAAGAAATATGGTGAATATCCTGCCTGTATTTGAAAGCGGATGGGTCTCACCATATCCAACCGAGGCAATGGTTATTACCGTCATATACAGAGCATCAAGCATAGACCAGCCTTCTATTGCCATATAGCCGCCCACGCCTGCTATAAAAACTAAAGACAAAGCTGCCAATCCTGCTATCAGTCTTTTGTATATCATAATTAGAAGATATTAAGCTCAGCCGTTATAGTTTTGCAACTCTATTTTGATAGTTCTTTTAGAAACTCGAGGATGGATTTCCTCAGCTTTTTGTCTTTAATGCTCCTGAAAAGCTGCAACAGAAGCTGTTCATCATCTGTCATTTTGCCGTAAATTGCAGAAGCTTCAGAAACCATCTCTTCCCCGGACGGGAAAAACAGATTTACTGGAATATCAAGTGCCTTTGAAATCTGTTTCAGCCTTTCAATACTTATACTGCTGATGCCTTTCTCGTACTTCTGTATCTGCTGATATGAGACATTGACCATCTCTGCCAGTTTCATCTGCGACATTTTCTTCGCTCTTCTGATATTTTTGATTAGCTGCCCGATTTTTTCCCTTTCCTTGTTCATAATATCAACACTTTAAACGAGATTGAGCCAAAAATCTATAAATCACCAGTTGTATATAGTTGACAAATACAACTGAAAGTTGTATAAAATAAACTGTTTTTGATTTTAAAAATATAATTATTTATATAGATAGGAGGTGTAGATGCCCTCAAAACCTTTAAATCGCAACATACTCATCATAGATGACAATCAATCTGTCAGGAAAATTCTTTACGACTTCTTTAAATTTTCCGGTTTTAAAGTCCAGAGTGCTAATAATGGCATATCTGCATTATCCCTCCTGAAAAATGAATATTTCGACATAATTATCACAGATTATTCAATGCCCGGAATAAACGGTGTTGAACTTACAAAAATATTGCGGACTCGATATCTTCAAACTTTAATAATTGGTATAAGTGCAGATTGTAATGAAAAGGATTTCTTAGATGCGGGAGCTGATGCCTTTTTTTACAAACCGTTCAATCTTGAGAAACTTCTTTCAACAATTCAACAAAACAATCAAAAGAAAAACACTTATGAAACTTTTAAAAATATAAAATAGTCAAAAATCCTGTCCAACAACACTTTCTCTACTTTTGATATGATAACCTCTGCCTCACAGTTTCGTAAAGACATATTGATGCAGCCATCGCAACATTCAGACTCTCTGCCTTCCCGAAAATCGGAATTCTGAATACCCTTTTTGCCATTTTCAGCAAGGGTTTGCTGACACCTCGGGCTTCATTGCCAAATGCTATTGCCAAAGGTATTTTAAGGTCAGTTTCGTAAATGGAATTATCTGAATGGATATCTGCTGCATATAAGTTAATATCCTTTGAATCAATATAGTCAAAAAAACCGGCATATTCAGAATGTACAATGGGAATGTTAAAAAGACTTCCGGCAGTAGCCCTTACAGTCTTCGGCATGAAGACATTGCATGTGTCAGGAAGAATTATGACTGCATCAGCATTCACAGCATCCGAAACCCTTATTATTGTGCCAAGATTTCCAGCGTCCTGAATGCCGTCACAAATAACAAGAAGCGGGATGCCTTTAAAACGTATTCCGGAAATATCTGCCAGTCTGTAAGATACAACAGCAACTACGCCCTGCGGTGTCTCGGTATCTGTTAATTTTGAGAGGATATGCTTTGATGTCTCAATTAGCCGGACATCCTTTTTTGCAATTAGTTTTAAAAGTTGTCTGCCTTCTCTTTTAGAACTAAAGTCCTCAGTGAAAAATACCTTTTTTATTGCAGCATCAGGCGATACTGCTGCCACCCCAATGAGACGAAGCCCTTCAATGAGAAATGCATCGTTTCTGTAATTGCTGTGCCTTTCCTTTACCTTAATAGCTTCTTTTATTATGGGATTTGCAGTGCTTGTGATAGATAGATATTTCACGATGATTGTTTAATTTTTAAAAATATCTGTATTTTACAGGCACGTCATAACGGCACATAAAACTCGTATCTGTCGCCGCCCTGCTCTTTAGCAAAGTACATTGCTGCATCAGAATTTCTCAGAAGGGTTTTTATGTCCTCACCATCTGCAGGATAAACGCTGATTCCGATGCTCACCGTAATAGAAAATTCCTGGTCACACGCTATAAAAACTTTGGCCAGCACCTTGAGAATCCTGTGAGCAGCAAAGGCAGCTTCATCCCGTTCCTTAACGTATGTAAGTACGACAATAAACTCATCACCGCCGAGGCGGGCAACTGTATCGCTTTCACGCATACATTCCTTGAGCCGCTGTGCTGTGGTTTTAAGTACCAAATCACCAACATCATATCCGAGATTAACATTTATACTCTTAAAACGGTCTATATCTATGGACATAACCGCAATATGCCATTTATTACGCTTTGCAAGGGCTAATGCCTGATTCAGGCGGTCGTTGAATAACAGACGGTTTGGCAGGGCAGTCAGAGAATCATGATAAGCCAGATTATGAATACGCTCTTCCAGAATCTTATACTCTGTGATGTCATGACATAAACCTATGTATCCGGCAAAATTCCCGTTAGGGTCATTAAACGGCACTCCCGAATCAACAATCCAGCGGTATTCACCGTCATAGCGGCGCAAGCGATATTCTATGTCAAACGGCCGGCGCAAATTAAAAGCCTCAATGTAATTTTCAATGCTCTTCTCCATGTCTTCGGGATGGATTCCTTCCACCCAGCCTTCGCCAATCTCCTGCTCCAGTCCCCGTCCTATAAAGGCAAGCCATGCTTTATTGAAATAATCGCGTCTTGCATCAGTGCCTGCTAACCATACAGGAGCAGGCAATTCCTCAAACACTGAAAGATAAAAACCGCCATCCGCAGTTTTTGATGTCTCAAGCTCGGAGATTCTTCTGCGTATTTCCTCCATCTCAGCTAATAACTGTTTTTTTGTCTTGGCATCATCTTTCATGTTGACCTCGCAAAATAGTCAGTTATTATAATTTGCATAATAGCAGCATATAAATATACATTTTGTCTGTTACGTCCTCGTTGCAAAAGAAACCCAAAGGGTTTGAATGTAAATCTTTTGCACCATGTTAGTTGCAGTTGCGGGCATATTTTAAACAGAACTACTGCATTTCTCTCTATCCACGTGAAAGTCGAATCTTCTAGAAGAAAGTGTTTGTTCAAATGTCTTGAGTTTTGTTTTGAGCAATTTTTTTGCAAGAGATATATCAAGTGAAACATCTTTGGGACGATTAATAATATTACTCGAACTAAAGGCAATCTTTTCTTCGTTCATGCAAAATGTACGTGCTATCATTCTTGCAAATTCATATCGGCTATATCTCTCAGGTCCTGCAACATGAATGATTTGTAGTCCTTGAATATGCGGAATTTCTATAAGTGCATTACAAAGATCATCAACTATAATAGGACATCTAAATTCATCGATGAAATATGGACTGGTTTTTTCCAAATGGTTTAATTCCCATATTAATTTCTCTGTCCTACAATCAAGAGGGGAAAACCCATAAACAAGTGATGTCCTGACTACCATACCACCAGCATTTAATACTAATTTCTCCGCCTTATATTTTGCTTGTCCGTAATCGTTAATAGGTGAGGGCATGTCCGTCTCAGTATACATGCCTTTTCTGCCATCAAAAATATTATCAGTTGATAAGAAGACTATTTTAGATTGTATGCTGGCTTTCTCTACGGCAGCTATAACATTTTTTATTCCCAGCACGGTTGTGCCGAAAATATCTTCTTGAGAAAAAGAGAAATAATATATTATTTCAGGACTTAAACTAAGTATGACTCGGTTCACTTCGTTGCCATCTCTAACGTCGAGATGTATAACGGTATCATTGGAACTTAAAGGAATAAAATGGCGTGTACAGTAAGTGCCACTTATATTATGGTGATTAGATAGTATTCTATACAGATTACTTCCAATGTACCCGCTCACTCCAATTATCAATACTTTCATGGGTTTTGGATTTGTTGAGAGATAAAATCTTTCAATGTTTCGGGGCTTACTACATTGCCATTATCATCAAATTGCACTTTTGAGGTTTTGTCATTATTGTTCCATAGCATATTAAAATCTGTTAAATAGCGATTGAAAAATCCATTCTTAGTTTTTTTTAAATGGTAAACTGGACTTGAGCTTCCTAAACCACCACAACAATAATGTGTTGCAATCATCTCGTTATCAGCCATATTAAATTCAACATATAAAATATCATTTGAAATTTTTACCTCAAGTTTTTGTTTATGTTCAGCAGACAGAGCAGAATAAATCTTGCCCAGGGCTCCTATAGACCGAGCAATATCCTTACGAAGTTCTCTCGTCTTTTCAAGAGGTTTTTGAGCATCCTCAACTTCCTTTAATTGTTGCTGATCAGTTGAAGGTGGTATTGGATCTAAAAGCAGTACTTGCATGGAAATCAAGGCATTATTTTTCTGAAATATTTCTACAAAATTATATCTCGGACCATCCATGTCTTCTGGGGCAAAAAGGCCCATGAGAGAAGTCCCCATATACCTTAACTTCTTTGATTTATAAGCCTTCTTATTATGTAACTCATCGTATAATGATTGCATCTCATGCCGCCTTAATTTTACTTTTTTAATACCTAATTTCAATGAACTGTAGTTAATCATAAATGGAATGCCCGCCAAAATTACCAATACCAAGCCGCAATAAAAAAGAATACCCTGTGGGGGAAAATTAAAAGTAACTGTAGAAATTATAATTAGTAAAAATCCAGCATAAATTGGAGGGTATTCCTTTATAATATCCCATATCTCTTTGAGAGTTTTAATGTCCATATGCATCACAAAAAATTAGAGTGACTGTTATTTTTAATTTCTTCTGCTTGCAAAACTACTTCTTTAAGAAGTTTTCCATCCTCTGAATCTAGGTATGTAAGAAATTTATTTATCTCATGACCTTTGCAACACACTTGACAGGTTGCTAAATTTAAACCACCATCTTCGCAAAATTTTACTACTCTCTTTCGCTGTTCTCCTTTCCAAATTGCTTCGAAGGTTTCATTATATATGTTTCCAAAAACAAACCGCTTATCGTATAAATGAAACATACATACAGAAAGGTCACCATTAGCATTTAATACACAAAAAAAGCGATGGTAACGACAACTGCCATAATTACGACCGTAATTTGGTTCTAACAAATCCTTAAATTTATCCTTAGAGACAATAACTTTACAAGATTTTTCTTTTTGACTAAGTAGTTGCAACTCCGGAAGAACCGTCTTAATAAAATTTGGAGTTAATTGTTCCCCATAGATAGCATCAACATAAGGTCTTCCAAGAATAGGACGGAATTGAACATAGTTTACCCCTAATTCTTCAGATTTCAGAACAATATTTTTTATGTCAAAAAAATTCCATTCACCCATATTGACATTAATACCAACAATTGGTGTAACTCGTGAATTTCTGGTAGATACCAGTTTGATGATTCTATCAATAACGACATCAATCTCCGTGCCTTTATTTCTCTTGTACTCCTCAGGATTTATTGCATCTAAAGATACCCGTATCCATCTCATATGATTAGAAATCACTGGTACCAGATTCTCATCAAAAGCCCCATTAGTTATAAGTGCTTGTTCAAGGCCAAATTTAGCGCATTCCTCTACTGCTTCGGTAAATTCTGGATGACATGTAGGTTCTCCACCTCCAGACCAAGTGATTGTTTTACCACCAAGACTTTGGAAATTAGCAAGAAACATAGAAAGCCTTTTAATGTTTAGGTATTCAGGCTTTCTCCCGTTTGCCTTAACATTTTCATTAATACACCACGGGCATCTTTGATTACAGACATTTGTCAGATTAATTTCTATATGAATTGGGAATGTATCACCATTGGTGAGATATTGATATAAGTGATCAGAGTGAAAATGTAATAATTTACTTACACTTTTGAACGGTTGAAGTTCCAAGTGTAACTTCTGAATTTTAGGGCTGATAGAAATGCCCTTAGTATATTTCTTTTTTGCTATCGTAATCATCTTGATATCATTATATCCATGTAGTTTCTTTCTGTCAAAAGAAAATTCGCCGTTTTAGGAGAGCATGATGGCTCTATTTTTCTTCTTTTCTTACCCGCAATGAACAACTAACATGTAAAAAGTAGCATTAATCTTAAGTTTTTACAACAAAAACTGACATTTCAAAAATTGCACTTCATTTTCATCACATTAGTTTAAAAGGCGACGGTATGAATGTGATGATGAAAATAATCAATGAAAGGAACCCTATAAATCTTCTTCTTGAGTCAAGCGGAACCTGCCAATATTGTATCGGAGGATGCTTGATTCCAAGAATGAGCATTAGTAAAGCCCATAATGCCCAGCCTTCCCAGAAAAAAATACCAAAAACTCCGAGGGTTCCTACAAGGAACACTGATAAATACCTGTGCCTATCACCGAGGATTGCAAAAGTTATATGTCCGCCGTCGAGTTGACCGATAGGTATCAGATTCAGAGAGGTAATGAACAATCCGATCCATCCGGCAAAGGCAACAGGATGTAAAAAAACATCATGATTTTCCGGCATGACACCCTTTATAACTCTTGACAGAAAAGAGAATAGAATGGAATCACCCAGACTGAGCGCTCCTTCAGCCTGTGATAAAGGAATCACCTCGGACATGCTGAGCCCGACTATGCAGGCTATTACAGAAACAACAAATCCTGCTATAGGACCTGATGCTCCTATATCCATCAATGCCTCGCGTGTAATTATGGGGGACTTCATTTTTATGAAGGCACCGAACGTCCCTATTATTGAAGGGGCAGGGATAAAATACGGGAGTGTTGCTTTTGTATGATGTTTTTTTGATGCCAAGTAATGAGAAAATTCATGGCATAGAAGTATGGTCATCAATGTGCCTGCAAAAGGTAATCCCTCTGCTATTCTGTCAGGTGCTTTGATTACATTAATGCCCTTCTGGAGCGCACCTGCTACAAGCGTCGTCAGAAAAGTAATAATGAATAAAATTATATGAAGATAGGGAATCTTTCTCATTTCAGATTTATGATTTATGATTTTAACTCGCTAATCCGGAATCTGCGATCATCAATCACTACTCCCTTCAAATCGTAATCAAAGGCGTCCACAATCTCAACAGTCACAACATCACCCACTTTTAAAAATGCGTTATGTGTAATGCGTGACGCGTGATAAGTATTTACCTTAAACACATTACTCATTACGTATAACTCATTATGGTTTAATATGACTGCTCCGTCTATTTCGGGTGCATGGGAATAAAGCCTTGCAATGGCTACATCGCCGTCAACTTCATCAATCAATGCCTCATATCTTTTGCCGATAAGCTCCCTGTTTTTCTCCAGCGATATAAGCGCCTGCCTTTTCATTATATCATCAAACCTTCTTTCCTTAACCTTCCCGGGTATCTGCCCTTTCAGTTTGCCTGCAGGAGTCCCTTCTTCCCTTGAATATTTAAATACACCGAGTCTGTCAAATCTTACATCTTCAATAAAATCTACAAGTCCGTCAAAGTCCTCTTCGGTTTCTGTTGGAAACCCAACAATAAATGTTGTCCTCAAAACAATTCCGGGAATGGTGCGTCTGATATTCCTTATCAATTTAATATATTCCTTCCGCGTGCCTCTCCTTCCCATTAACCTCAGGAGCCTGTCCTCTGAATGCTGAAGCGGAATGTCAAGATACTTATATATTTTTTCCTCGCCAGCTAAATAATCAAGCAGCTTTTCATCTATAGCCGTCGGATACAGATATAAAAGCCGGATATGAAAATCCCCGTCTATTGACGCGATATCCTTTAACAAGGATGCAAGATTATAACCGCTAAATTCCCTGCCGTAACTCGTAATATCCTGTGCCACGAGTATCAGTTCTCTGATACCATTCTGAATATAGTCTTCTGCTTCCTTCAATATATTTTCCGGAGGGATGCTTCTGAATCTTCCCCTTATTGCAGGGATAACACAAAACGTGCATCTCTTGTCACAACCTTCAGCGATTTTGAGATAAGCATAAGATTGTGAGTTCTGAGTTCTGAGTTCTGAGTTTAGGAGAACAAAATCAGAAATTCCTTTTTTCCCTAACTCAAACTTCTTAACTCCAGACTCCACTTTTTTGCAATACTCTATAATCTTTTCATCATCCCCGACTCCCCAGATGCTGTCTATTTCCGGTATCTCCCTGAACAGCTCGTCTTTATACCTCTTTGCAAGACAGCCGAATACAACAAGTTTCTTTGTCCCTGCCGCCTTTTTTATTTCCGAGAGTCTGAGTATTTCCTCTATGGATTCATCCTTTGCCTCCCTTATAAAGCCGCATGTATTTAAGAGAATAATATCCGCATCATTCATATCATCTGTATGAACAAAACCTGCTGATATGAATCTTTTGGCAAGATGACCTGAATCAACAATATTTTTGGGACAGCCGAGTGTTGTAATGTGCACCTTAATCATTTCTGTTTCTGACAACCGCCTGATAGACTATTATATAGCTGACTATTGCTGAGAAAAGACCGAGCAGGGTAGTGCCGACAACAAAGGGCCATAGAAGAGTCCCCATCTCTTTGATAATATCAACAAGTTTTATATCATTCCAGTTGATTGAGGGAATTATGCTGTCTATTCCGAGCAGCTTTGCTCCAAGCCATGTTGCAAATGTGTAAATAGGCACAATAGTCCACGGGTTAGTAATATAAACGCCAATGATGGTTACAAATTTATTCAGTTTAAAAAGCCATGCTGCAATTATACCCATAACCGTGTGAATGCCCAGAAAGGGTGACATACCTATAAAGATTCCAATTGCAAAGGAAATAGCAATCTTTCCTGGGGAATCCTTGACTCTTATTACTTCCCTTAATTTATCCCTGAGACCCAAAGTGCTGGTAACCTTTTACCTTGAGAGCGGATTTTCTGCCTGTTTTATCTATAACGACTCTCTTTTTTTCAACGATATGACCTATACAGCTAACTTTTATATTGTGTGATTTGTTATAAGTGCTCTCGGGAAAATTAGCGGCTGTAAATAAAAGCTCATAATCCTCGCCCCCTGAAGTTGCAAGCATGAATGGGTCCAATCCCATAATGTCCGCTGCATACTGCATCTCTTTTGATAGCGGGATGCTTTCTGAATAAACCACTGCACCCACATTGCACTCATCACAGATTCGGGATAAATCAACAAACAAGCCGTCGCTTATATCTATCATTGATGTGGCATGATTTGTTAATTCATTGGAATCCCTTGCAACAGGCATAAGGTGCCTCGCTATTAAAGGCTCTGCTATGCTCCAGTTAAGAGTTAAGAGTTTGGAGTTATGAGTTAAGGATAAGGCCTTTTCATCTTTCTTCTTTTGTTTTTTACTTTTAACTCTAAACTCATAACCCTTAACTCTATACCTTGACTCATCTGTAAGTCGTTGCAGAAGCGCGAGCCCGCATGCCGAATCTCCTAATGTTGAAGTTATATAAATCTTATCGCCAACAGAAGCGCCGCCCCTTGTAACAATTTCATCTGCCTGGCCGATTACAGTTGCAGAAATAACCATGTCATTCTCAGCAGCAGACATGTCGCCTCCAAGCAATTTCACACCGTAAATATCCATTGCTGATGAAACCCCATCATAAAACCTCCAAAAAAACTCCTCTTCAGTATCCTTTTTCATTGACAGGTTTAAAAAAAGATACATGGGCTGTCCGCCCATTGCCATAATGTCGCTGACATTAACAGACATCAGCTTAAATCCAAGATGAAAAGGAGAGGTATAGCTCAAATCAAAATGAATCCCCTCGTTCATCATATCAGTTGTAACAATGATTCGCTCTTTTTGGGGGGCAATAACAGCAGCATCATCACCTATGCCGACTATGATGCTTCTGTCTTCCTTGGAAGTGGAGCTAAACCTTTCCCTTACTTCTTTTAGAAGCTTTAACTCTCCTATTTGATGAAGCCGCATTTTTTAGTTTTGAAGTTTTTATTTTACTGCCTTTTTTGCTGTCTGACCTGTCTGAAGTTGACTTAGCAGCGATCTCAGCCTTTGAATTAACGGTTTTTGCCGGATTCTCTTTTTTCACAAAAACTGCTTCCAATACATCATCCATAGACTCAGCAAGTACAAAATTCATGCCCTCCTTAACATACTTGGGAAGGTCATCCAGGTCTTTTTTATTCCTGTGCGGAATTATCACAGTTTTCATTCCCATTCTTTTGGCAGCAAGTGCCTTTTCCTTAAGTCCTCCTATCGGCAGAACCCTTCCCCTGAGTGTCACCTCTCCGGTCATTGCAACATCCCTTCTTATAGCCCTTCCTGTGAGTGCTGATGCAATAGAACTTGCCATTGTTATGCCTGCAGAAGGTCCGTCCTTTGGAATAGCGCCTGCAGGCACATGTATATGCAAATCAATCTTCGAGAATGTATCATCGCTTATGCCGAGCTCCTTTGACTTTGACCTGACATAACTCAATGCAGCCTGTGCTGATTCCTTCATCACGTCACCAAGCTGTCCTGTAAGCGTAAGATTCCCTTTTCCCTTCATTATTGTCGCTTCCACATATATTACGTCTCCTCCTGCCTCTGTCCATGCAAGCCCTGTTGCAACTCCGATTTCATTCTTCTTCATCTCTTCTTCAGGTAGATATTTGGGGATGCCGAGGTACTTATGAAGATTATTAGCAGTAATATTGAACTTCTTCGCCTTTTCCTCTGCAACATGTCTTGCAACCTTTCTGCACAGATTGGCGATTTCACGCTCGAGATTTCTTACGCCTGCTTCTCTTGTATAATATGATATTATCTGACGGACAGCCGAATCGCTTATTTTTAAAATCTTTGAATTTATGCCATGCTCATCAAGCTGCTTCGGTATAAGGTATATTCTGGCTATATGGAGCTTCTCCTCCTCAGTATATCCCGAAAGATAGAGTATCTCCATCCTGTCCTTCAGGGCTCCGGGTATAGTATCGGTAAGATTGCCTGTTGTTATAAACATCACCTTTGACAAATCAAACGGAACCGCCAGATAGTGGTCAACAAATGAATTGTTCTGCTCCGGGTCAAGCACCTCAAGAAGTGCTGAGGAAGGGTCTCCCCTGAAATCCATTCCGATCTTGTCTATTTCGTCAAGCATGACGACCGGATTGTTTGTCCCTGCCTGCTTTATCCCCTGTATAACCCTGCCGGGAAGCGCACCGACATATGTCCTTCTGTGTCCCCTTATCTCTGCTTCATCACGGACACCTCCGAGTGACATTCTCACAAATTCCCTGCCGAGCGCCTTTGCTATTGAACGTCCAAGAGATGTCTTGCCGACTCCAGGCGGTCCGATAAAACACAAAATCGGTCCCTTCATCTTTTCTTTCAATTTCCTGACACTGAGGTATTCAAGTATTCTTTCCTTGACTTTTTCAAGGTCGTAATGATCTTCGTTTAAAACCTTATCAGCTGCTTTAATATCAAGCTGGTCTTTAGTGCTCTTTGACCATGGTATCTCTGTAAGCCATTCAAGATATGTCCGTATAGTTCCTGCCTCTGCGCTGTCAGGATGCATCTTTTCAAGGCGCCTCAACTGTTTTTCAGCCTCTTTCATCACCTTCTCAGGCATCTGTGCATCTTCTATTTTTTTCTTAAATTCCCTGATTTCCTCTGTACGCTCGTCTATATCGCCCAATTCCTTCTGTATTGCCTTTAGTTGCTCCCTCAGAAAGTATTCTCTCTGAGTCTTGTCTATCTCGCCGCGAGCCTCTGTCTGAATCTTCTGCTGAATGGTCAGTAGTTGTATTTCTCTGGTCAATATTTCATTTATGCGCTTTAACCTCTTAATAGGGTCTGACATCTCCAGTATCTCCTGTGACTGGTCTGTCTTTAAACCGAGATTGGAAGCTATAAGGTCAGATAGTTTCCCAGGGTCGTCTATGTGTTCCGTAACCACCATAATATCAGGCAATATGGTCTTGCCGAGAGATACAGCCTTATCAAGCTGCTCCTTTACATTCCTTATCAAAGCCTCATTTTCAAGCGTCATCTCCTGAGACTTTGATTCAACCATCTTCTCGATTTCAGCCATATAGAATAACTCTTGCTGTAAAAATTTCACTGCCCTCGCCTTATTCAATCCCTGAACAAGTATCTTAACCCTGCCGTCAGGGAGTTTCAACATCCTCATTATCATACAGACTGTTCCAACTGAATAGAGGTCGTTCGGTTCAGGTGATTCAACATTGATATCCTTCTGGCTGAGAAGCAGTATCATCCTGTTTGTATTCAGTGAGTGGTCAATTGCCTTTATTGAAACCTCCCGGCCGACAAACAGTGGTATTATCATATAGGGAAACACGACTATATCCCTGACCGGCAATACAGGCAATGTGCCCGGAATCTCTATTTCTTTGTCTTTATCTTCATTGTTTTTTTTATCAATCTCGTTCATTACAATATCCTCCACATTACTCAATTTCTCTTTTCTCAATCATAATTTTTATCAACTTGCCCTTCAACTTAGGAAATTTTACAGTTAAAACTCCGTTACAATAAGATGCCTCACCGGCTGTGGTATTCACAAAAATAGGAATCTTTAATACCCGTCTAAACCTCCTCATCCCCCTTTCCATGCAGAGGTATTTAAACTTGCTTTCTGCAAACTCATCATTACTCTCAACCCTGACTCCCTCGATTATAAGCAAATTCTCATAAACCCTTATGGATATATTTGAAGGGTCTGTACCGGGCAAATCAACCTCGAATACAAGGTCATCATCGGTTTCATAAAAATCTATGAGCGGACCTGTGCAGGTTCCCACCTCATAAAAAAACAGCCCTTTTAAAACACCTTTCATGATAACGTTTTTATCTTTTTTATCAAAAAGTCCTTAAAATCTTTTGACAGCTCATCATTTTTAAGAGCAAGGTCAACTGTTGCCTCCAGATATCCGAGCTTGTCTCCAACATCATATCTTTTGCCTCTTATAAGATACCCGTAAATTGGCGTTTTCCTTACAAGTTCTTTCAATGCATCAGTAAGCTGTATCTCCCCGCCTGCACCCGGTTTTTGTCTGGCAAGGTGTTCAAATATTTCAGGTGTCAGGATATACCTGCCAATTATAGCCAGATTAGAAGGTGCTTTCTCAGGGCTCGGCTTTTCTATCAGATTTTTTATTTTATATACCCTTCCTTCCTGTACCCCGTCAATAACACCATAGCGGTTGACTTCAGATATTGGAACCTCTTCAAGTGCGATAACCGGACACTTCTTCTCAGCATAAATCTTTAACATCTCTTTAAGCAGAGGGTATTCCGGGTCAATTATATCGTCACTTAAAATAACCGCAAACGGTTCATCCCTCACAAAAGGTTCTGCGCAAAGTATTGCATGACCGAGTCCGAGTGCAGCCCTCTGGCGTATATAGGCAAACTTAATCTGATTCCACTTATTAATCTCTTTCAGGAGTTTGCTCTTGCCTGTAACCTTAAGTTTCTCTTCCAGTTCAAATGCAGAATCAAAATGGTCTTCTATGGCCCTTTTGTGCTTGCCTGTAATAATAATAAATTCCTCTATCCCGCATGATATGGACTCCTCAACCGCATACTGAATCAGCGGCTTATCCACAATCGGCAGCATCTCTTTGGGGGATGCCTTGGTAGCAGGTAGGAATCTCGTACCGAGACCTGCTGCAGGGAGTATCGCTTTTTTAACCTTTGTCTTCATTTCTATTCTATCACCTAAACTCTTAATGCCGGAGACGAGACTCGAACTCGTACACAGCTAAGCTGCGAGGGATTTTAAGTCCCTTGCGTCTACCAATTCCGCCACTCCGGCTTGTCATGACATTAACTAAAATACTACTAAAAATCAATGCGAAAGTGCAACTTTAACACCGGGAACTATTTTGCTTACATCCGGCAAAAAGCAGGAAAAATCTGAAAGATATCAGAGATTTTTTGATAAATGAATCAATGGCGTCTCTTGCAAGCAGAGGGAGCCATTCTAACTTTCATATAGCTTTCGTACATCTCAGCGCCATATGAGATACAGATTTCACAGAATTTTCTCTTCGTGTAGGTAATCTTTCCGTCAGGATTCTCATTGCCTATCCTGATGATAAATATCTTGTTATCTTTATCCCCTTCGCTGCCGCAAATCTCACACTTGCTTTTCATGAATGGTAGTATAAATTATTTTATAAAACTATTCAAAGACTTTTCCTAAAACATCAATCCCCCAAATACAATATTTATGCAAATGTGCTTAGAAAATTAAGAGTTTGTATCGATAATACTTCCGTTTTTCATAATCAATATTCTGTCTGCAAGCTTTTCTGCCTGGGATTTATCATGGGTTGTAATGACAACAATGGATCTGCCCTCTCTTTTCATCTTCAGGATTATATCCTCTATAATCTCTGTGTTTTTCTGGTCAATAGATGCTGTGGGTTCATCAAGGAAAAGCATTTCCGGCTCTATCACAAAAGCCCTTGCAATGCCGAGTCTCTGTATCTCTCCGCTTGAAAGTGTAAGGGCATTATGTTTCTTCTTGTGATATAAGCCTACAAAATCGAGTGCCCTGTCCACTTTCTCTTCAGTTTCCTTACCGGTCATCCCCCTTATTTTCAGACCATATTCCACATTTTTATAAACAGTTGTATTAAACACCCCTATTTTAGGCAACACAAGTGATATCCTGCGTCTCAGTCCAATATCTTTTTCTAACATATTGTTATCCAAAAAATAATTAATTTCTCCTTTGTCATATTCTTCAAGGAGACAGCAAATCCTGAGAAATGTCGACTTGCCGCAGCCATTGGGTCCCATCAGTACATAGATGCCGCTGCTGTCAAAGGGAAAAGAGCAACCTTTCAGAACAGCGTCTCCGTTATAAGTTTTCCAGATATCTGACACAGTTAATCTCAGACCCATCTGTTCGCCTCTACCATACCCTTTTTCTGAATCAAATGAAGTGCTGAATTTATTATCAATGAGATTGTTAGAAGAATTATACCCAGAGCAAGGGCAAGCTCAAAATTACCCTTATCTGTTTCAAGCGCGATGGTTGTTGTCATAACGCGCGTGTATCCTGCTATATTTCCGCCGACAATCAGTATTGCTCCAACCTCTGCCATCACCCTTCCAAGCGCAGCCATAATGCCTGAGATTATTCCGTACCGTGCCTCCTTAACAATAGTGGCGGTCACCTGAAGAGGCGTTGCTCCAAGAGCCATTGAAGCCTGTTTAATAATAGGGTCAACACTGATAATGGCTGAATGGCAGAGAGATGCTACAATAGGAAACGCAAGAATACACTGTGCAATAATCATTGCTGTCGGTGAATAAAGCAGTGCCATAAAACCGAGAGGACCGCTCCTCGATAATATTAAATACACAAAAAGCCCTACCACCACAGGAGGAAGTCCCATAAAAGTATTCAGAATACTGATAATTATCCCCCTCCCACGAAATCTCTTCAGCCCTGTCATAGCTCCCATAGGCAGACCTGCGAATGTCGCTATTATCAGAGCACCTCCGGAAACTTTGAAGGAGAGGATTATGATAGCAATTAGCTCCTGATCAAGGTTAAATATCAGTGAAAAAGCTTTTATAAAAGCACCTATTATGTATTCCATATCTCAATTCACACATCCACTTACCTTGCATTTGGAACAAACAACTGATTACCCAATTTATCCCTGAAAGAAGCTATTGCCTGCTGTCCTTCCTTTGATATGAGCCAGTTCACAAAATCCATTGCCTCTTTGTATTTAATGTGTTTATGTTTCCGGGGATTTACAGCCATAACACCGTACTGATTAAAAAGATTCTGGTCGCCTTCAAGAACAATTACCATTTCAAGTTTGTCTTTATCCTTTGTAGCAAGCCAGGTGCCACGGTCGGTAAGCGTATAAGCGCGTTTTTCATTTGCAATCCTCTGCGTCTTTTCCATTCCCTGCCCTACTTCGAGATACCATTTTTTACCTTTAGGGTCTATACCTGTCTTCTTCCATGTGTCAAGTTCTTTGATATTCGTACCTGATTTGTCGCCGCGTGAGACAAATACGTATTCTTTCTCAGCAATTTTGCGGAATACATCAGATATGGACTTCATCCCTTTTATTTTCAGAGGGTCGTTTGCGGGACCAATAATTACAAAATCGTTATACATAACATCATGCCGATTAACAAAATATCCTTCTTCCACAACTTTCAATTCCTGTTCTTTTGCATGGACAAAAACAACATCTGCATCTCCCCGCTTGCCCATTTCAATGGATGCACCCGTGCCGCGTGCTACAACTTTTACCTTGATGCCGGTCTTTTTTTCAAACATTGGAAGAATATGTCCGAACAGCCCGGAATTTTCGGTGCTCGTGGTTGACGCACAGATGATATCGGTCTGCGCTGAGGCGTTTGTTGCAGAAACGGCAAAAATAATTATCAATACCGCCAACATACTTCCTATTAATTTCATTTCCTGTCCTCCTTAATATAATGTTGTATATTTAATCATCATACTGCTTTGCATGTTCAGCATCGTTATAGAGCCCTTCTCTTTACGTTCAGGGGATTACAGCTTCTTTTCTTCACTCTTGAGGAAGTCCTGAAAGTCGGCATGGAATTTCCAGAAAAGTTTGATCGCTTTCTCTCCCTCTTCAGTAAGCCGCGTTCCTCCGCCTCCTCTGCCTCCGGTGACAGCCTCAACTATGGGCTTTCCGGACTGCCGGTTTATCGAATCTACCAACTCCCATGCGTGCCGGTATGACATCTCCATGGATTTTGCCGCTTTGGTTATAGAGCCGTACTCGCGGATTCTCTCGAGAAGGACGATTCTTCCATAACCGAGAAAGGTTCCCTCGCTCCCGTCAATCCAGATGCGGCCACGGAAACCGGCGGATGATTTCTGTTCCTTGCAGGAATGTTTTTTCTTTTTGGGCATGGACGTAATATACAACAGGGAATAACGAAAAGGCAAGATACGGATGCCTCACGCAAGTTTGTGAATAATCAGGTTTGTGAGCTTAATTCTTTATGCATTAAATAAATCGCCTCGCTCAATAAAAGCTCCGGATATCTTACTGTTGCCTCTATTGCTTCTGTGAGAGGATAATCGACATAATGACCTTCTGGATATACAATCCTGATAAACCTCCTTTTGAGCAGAAAACAACGCTTCATCTGACCGCTCTTCCCCTTAAAAGGAATGATGACATGCTCCACATCTTCCTGAAGGCTATAACGTTTGATTAATTCATTTATCTCTTCCATAAAGTTTTGCGCTCGTCAAAATAAAACGGTTATTCTGAGAGTACCTGATAGATCAAATCCTATTTCTTAAATGGTTTATCCACTCCTGTATCTTCTTTATATTCTATAATTATTCTTTTCTCACATTTCGCATCCTCAAGACCTCCAAGTGTTAATACCCCAAATCTCCTGCATTTCACATTATTGCAATAAAATATAGAAAGGTTTTTCACAGAAACTTTTTGAAGATTTTCAACGCAGTCTACACAAAAAAAGTTTTTTGTAGTCATGTTAGATCACCTGCCCGCCTTCTTTTTTTTGTCTCTTATTTTGAATTATATCACGTAATCACGATAAGAAGAAGACTATATCTGTCATAATCAATAACCATAGTATCAAAAGGGGGGCTATATGTTTCACCTGCTATTCCGCAGAATGAAGTGACTTATAAAAGTATGATTTTTATCTGCAAGTCTGCAAAAAAGTGTTTATTCGAAAACTAAAGATTTACGATTGAAAGTGTCACCGGTAAAAATCGGAGAAAATTATTTATTCATATCTCAATGCATCAATAGGGTTAAGAAGCGATGCTTTATATGCAGGATAAAATCCGAAGAATATTCCGACAAGTCCGGAAAAACAGAATGAGAGAATGATGGAGAAGATAGAGACTACGGTAGGCCAGCCGGCAAGTGTAGAAAGCAGTTGTGAGCCTGTCAGGCCGATAATGATTCCCGCGACTCCTCCAATTAATGATAGTGTGACCGCTTCGATGATGAACTGCATCCGTATGTCCCAGGTCTTGGCACCGACTGCCATCCTTATTCCTATCTCCCTTGTCCTTTCGGTTACTGATACGAGCATGATATTCATGATGCCTATACCGCCGACAAGCAATGAGACCGAAGCGATAGCGCCGAGCAGTAAGGTCATTACTTTTGCGGACTGCTCCGCAGTCTGCATGATCTGGGTAAGGTTCCTGACCGTAAAATCGTTTTCCTGTTTCGGGCCTATATGGTGGCGCTGTTTGAGCAACGCATTTATCTGCATCTCGGCTGCGGGCAGGTCTTCTGTGCTTTTTGCTTTTACCATAATTATTCTTACCATGCCCGGAAATGCAGTGCCAAAGAGTTTTTTCTGTGCGGTTGTTACAGGCACATAAATGGTGTCGTCCTGGTCATGTCCGGTAGGTGATTGTCCTTTACGCTCGAGCACGCCGATGATTATAAAAGGGACGTTCTTGATCCTGATGATCTGTCCGACAGGATTTATATCTCCAAAAAGATTATCTATGACTGTCTGGCCGAGCAAGCAAACCTTTGTGGATGTTTTAACATCCTGTTCGGTGAAAGGCCTTCCTGCCGCGAGTGACCAATCCCTGACATTCAGCATATTCGGGGTCGTTCCCACTACATTGGTTGACCAGTTCTGATTGCCGTAAACTACCTGAGCGATACCGTTGAGGCTTGGTGCACCATCGACGACCGCCGAGCATTCTTTCAGTATTGCCTCCGAATCGCCAATGGAGAGAGTGGGCTGTGTTCCTGCGCCCATCCTGACGCCGCCGGAGCTTGTTGCACCAGGCAGTATCATAATGAGGTTGCTTCCCATGCTTGAGATCTGTTCAGCTATCTTCTTGCTTGCGCCGGTGCCTACGGCCAGCATT
>PNNP01000005.1 GCA_013824325.1 Thermodesulfovibrio sp.
GGGAGAGGACTCTTCCTTTTCTATCTTTCAACCACTTCTCACAAACCTGATAACCGCCGATTTGGTATTCCCAAACTTCTTGAGGAATTCCTTCAAAATACTGGACATCGTTTATATAAAGATTGCCCCTTTCGTTTTTTAGCTTTTCAACTTTATCACTTCCTTCGCCCTGAAATTTGGCAATTGGTTTATCAAGCTCTGATGATTTAAGAAGATGAAGCTCTACAAGCTTCTCGCCATATTCAGCCATTTTCTTGAAAAGCTTATAATCATTTGTGAATGGAATCCTCGGAAAATCTATCTTCAAAAACTCGGCATATTTTTTCCTGTAGATATTCGAGTAAAGCACTGCGTAAATGTAATAAAAAATATCTTCAGGAGATGGCGTCTTCTTGAACTCCGCTGTTAATTTTTCAACAAACGCAAGTGATAGATTCGGTTTCTTTACGCCATACTCTGCCTGTTCCTCAAAAAGCATCATAACGCTGCTTAGAGATTTCTTTTTAGGGTTATCTTTTTGTTTGTAAATGTAAAGTGGGAAAAGAAAGGGCGCCCCACCATAATCAGGAAGCACCCTAACATCTATGATAGCATCAGAAATAAAAATGTGGTTGAAAGGTATATTGTTTGATGTTGTACGGTTTGCAATTATCCCCAAATTATTTTTAATAAAATTCTTCATTACATCATATCGGTCTCTATCAATCAGTTCTGTTCTATAGCAGATAAATCTATTATCGAAGGGGCGATACGAGTATGACACTATTGATTCTTTCCAGTCTTCCTTTTTCAGCTTTGTTCTGACTTCTTTTAGTTTGAAATCATGTGTGTCTTTCAAGTCCAATGCCTGTCTTACTAATTCGTCTGGCAAATTGCTGGTGAATGTTCTCATCTTTTGTATGATATCTTCTTTGGTGAAGCCAACCACGAAGTGATCGCGATGAGTTTTTACTCCGCTTGATGACTGAATAAATATATCCTGAATCGACAGAAATTGTTCATATCCTGCCTGCTCTGCAAAATCTTTTTCCACAAAGAAATAATACGGTTCGGATGGTTGTAATTTTATCCATTTTGTTGAGGTAATGTCGTATTTGTTGAGATACGAATATTTCTTTTCATGAAGACCATAGACATCCTGATAAAATACCCGCCCTAATCCTTTGTGCTTTTTGTCTTTGACAAATATAGCTATCGATACGCCTTGCTGAATGTCAAAGACATTTTCGTCCTTGCTTCCGTCATGGCACTTTTCTCCAATACGGCTGTTTCCATGAAGATTGAGAATACGAATCTCATTAAAACTTTCCATTAAACTTTTACGCATCCCGCGGTGAATCAAGCCAGATAGATAAGAGTTATTGGTAATCATCCCGATAATGCCTTTGCCTGCTTTGTCTATCTTCCAGTGTGCAAATCGGATAAACTTGATGTAGTCATCAGACAAGGGCTGAATGTTCTTTTCATTACGAACATCTTCTTTATATACGTCCATCTCATTTTCTATGAAATCAGATTTATTTGCAGAGCTTTTAGAATATGGTGGATTGCCGAGGACGATAAGAATTGGCTGTTCTTTTTTAACTTTACCCGCCAAATGTGATTCCTCTGAAAGTGACACCATGCCAGGAAGCTCGGTCTGATCAAGTTCATCCATCTCAAGAGTGTTAGTAAGATAAAGCTTGAACCTGTCGTCAGCCTGAAGTTTATAGCCAAGCTCTTCCAGAAGGAAAGACATCTTCAGATGACCTATTGCATAAGGCGCCATCATAAGCTCAAAGGCATAAAAGTTTTTGAGAACATGTTCTTTAATAAACATCTCTTTTGCACCTTTTCCATATTTTGATGTGAACTCCTCCACTGCTAATTTGGCTGCCTCTGCCAAAAAGGTAAGAGTTCCTGCTGCGGGGTCTAAGACAGTGACTGATTGGCTCGCAAAACCATCTTTTTTGTCGAAGTGTTCTTTGAGGATATGGTGCAGAGAGCGGACAATATAAGAGACAACCGGCTCAGGCGTATAATAAACGCCTCTTTTTTCGCGCATCTTCGGGTCATATTCGGCAAGGAAGGTTTCATAGAAATGGACAATAGGGTCTTTGCCCTTATGTTTATTAAAATACTCATCGAGTATTTTATAAACATCGGTGGTAGCCAGAACCTCTGATATATCATCAATTATCCATTCCATCTGTTGAGGCAAGTCTCCTAATGAAATGAATTTGAAGACATCCCTTAATATCCCGATTGTCCGAGGAATTCTGTCATAAGCAAGTTTTCTGTTAAAGCCATTTTTTGTACGGGTTCGAGCAGCAAAAAGTCCGTATGTGATAGTTTGTGAATAAAGGTCGGCAAATTCTTCTTTTGTAAGCCCGCTTATGAGATGCTTTTTGAAGACTTTATAAAAACCGAGAATGTTTCCTTTCCCTTTTCTTTCTTCTTCTTCCAATTCCTGAGCAACCACTTCATCCTTTAAAAAGCGTGTTCTTTTTGCAAGTTCTATTGCCAGAGCTTTAGCATCATAGACTTTCGGTAAAGAGAAGGAGAAAAATTTCTCAAAAAGTTTAAGAAAATTGGATTCTTTTTCTACAGGGGGTATTGCTTTTAGCTTATGCACAACAAATGGTCTGCCGATGAGAACCTTATCTATTAAAGCGCCGTTACGGTATAGCCTGAATTCAAGGAAGTTGGTTAATATCAAGTTTGGAAAAGTATGAAGATAGCGTTTTAGCTGTTCAGTTTCCTCTATCTGGTCTAAGTTTTCGACTGTTGGAGTTTTGGCTTCAATATACCCGACAATTTGCTGCTTTCCGTCCCAGATTCTAAAATCTGGATTCCCTGCTTCAGTCTTTTTAGGAAGAGTCGTTATAAAAATATTCTTTTTACTTGTTGATTCTACATAATCTTCAATCAATCCCTCAAGGGCAGAGTAATAGCTTTCCTCTCTCGCATCTCCACGATTAGTAATCTCATAAATTTTTTTAAGATAAGATTTCAGCATTTATAACAATAATGCCCCCAGCGTAAATGCGAACACCGTAATACTTATATAACCGTTCATATTGAAAAAAGCCATGTTCAGCTTGCTCAGGTCATCCGGCTTTACAAGAGAATGTTCATAAAGCAATAGTCCCGTAACTACAGTAATTCCTATCCAATAGATAAAATTTAAATTAAAAATAACACCTGTGATAGCGAGCATACATATAGTTATAAAATGAAATATTCTTGAAAAGACTATCGCCTTTTTTATGCCGAATCTTTGTGGTATGGAATAAAGTCTGTGACTTTTGTCAAATTCGATGTCCTGCAAGGCATAAAGTGTATCAAAGCCGGCAAGCCAGAATACTACTCCGATACATAAAGGTATTATTTCAATATCGATTGTCCCTTTTACTGCAATCCATGCACCAAGAGGCGCACTTGAAATTGCGAGACCCAGAACAAAATGTGATGCCCATGTAAATCTTTTGGTATATGAATATATGATTACAATCAGAATCGCCATTGGTGCAAGTTTGAAACAGAGAGGGTTTAGATTATAAGCAGCAAAAATAAGAACAGCGAAGGATATCAAAACAAAAATTGCTGCATCCCGCATCTTTATCTTGCCTGCGGGCAGCTCGCGTTGCTTTGTCCTCGGATTCTCTGCATCAATCTCCTTGTCTATTATCCTGTTCATTCCCATCGCTCCTGACCGCGCCCCGACCATGGCTGCCGCAATCCAGAATATCTGTTTAATGGGAGGGATTCCAGAAGCTGCCAGAATCGCGCTTGTGAAGGCAAAAGGCAGTGCGAATACCGAATGGGAAAATTTTATCATCTTAAGGTAGAGAATCGCCCTGTTTTTAACCATTTCCATGTGGGTTATGATAACATATTAAAACTTATCTCTCAAAAATCCCCGTGAGAATTTTTGGAAATCAATCTTATTCATTTTTTTCCTTGACTAAAGAATGAAAACTATGTTTATTTTAATCCAAAATAGACAATAAAATAAGACGGGAGGGATAATATGAATCCGGAAGATTTGAAATATCACAAAGAACACACATGGGTTAGAGTATCAGGCAAAAAAGCAACGATGGGAATAACACATTATGCACAGGACGCGCTGGGTGATATAGTGTACATAGATATTCCCGAACCGGATATCCACGTTGAAATAGGCACTGAAATGTCAGAGATTGAATCTACAAAGGCAACGTCATCGGTCATAGCTCCTGTCAGCGGTACGATTATAGAGGTCAACGAGAAGCTTGCTGACTCACCGGAGATTATAAACGAAGACCCGTACAACAAGGGCTGGATAGCAGTTATAGAAATGGATGACGTGTCAGAGCTGGATGAACTTATGGATGCAGATGAGTACGAAAGATATACAGAGGAAGAAGGCAAATGAGACTGACAATAATTGGAGCAGGACCCGGCGGATATGTAGCCGCATTAAAGGCGGTACAGCTTGGCGCACAGGTAACAGTCATAGAAAATACAGAAGTGGGGGGCACGTGCCTGAACAGAGGATGCATTCCGACCAAAGCACTGGTCGCCTCAATCGAAGCCATACATAAAGCTAAAAATTTTGAGGATCTCGGTATAGATGTCCCGGAACAGATTGTCCCGAATCTCTCAAGAATAATGGAGAGGAAAAATAAGGTCGTTTCTACTCAGGTTAAAGGCATTAGAGCCTTATTCAAAAGCTGGGGAGTAAACCTCATAGAAGGCAGGGGAATGATGCTTACACCCCAAAAAGTGGAAGTGCAAAAAAAAGACGGTTCCACGGAAATAATAGAAACAGACAAGATAATAATAGCTACTGGCTCAAGACCTGCCCAGATACCCATATTCCCGTTTGACGGTGAACACATCATGTCAAGTGATGATGCTTTGAATATCAAATCCATACCGAAGAGTCTGATAATAATAGGGGCAGGAGTAATTGGATGCGAATTTGCGTGCATATTCAAAGAGCTTGGCGCCGAGGTTACAATGGTGGAAATGATGCCGAGGGCTGTTTCCACCGAAGACCCTGAAATATCAGAAGTGCTGGAAAAGGAATTAAAAAAGAAAAAA
Source organism: Thermodesulfovibrio sp. (assembly GCA_013824325.1). GTDB lineage: Bacteria > Nitrospirota > Thermodesulfovibrionia > Thermodesulfovibrionales > Dissulfurispiraceae > PNNP01. The sequence continues at coordinate 5,071 of PNNP01000005.1, forward strand.
ATAAAGCTGCTGACCGGCGTAAAAGTAGAAAAAGCCGAAAGTCAGCATGACGGCATCCATGTGTATCTTGGAGACGGTAAAGAAATCGTTGCGGAAAAACTGCTCGTGTCCATAGGCAGGGCATTGAATACAGAGAGCATAGGACTTGAGACATTGGGAATTAAAAAGGGGCAAAGAGGAGAAATAGCAGTCAACGAAACGATGGAAACAAACATAGACGGAATTTATGCTGTAGGAGATGTTGTTGGAGGAATTCTCCTTGCACATGTTGCTTCAAAAGAAGGGATTGTAGCAGCATATAACGCCTGCGGCATCGAAAAGAAAATAGATTATTCGGTGATTCCGGCCGGGATATTCACCTTACCTGAAATAGGGTCGGTCGGACTGAGACAACATCAGGCAGAAGAAAAAGGCATAAAGATAAGAACAGGTCATTTCCAGTTCAGGTCATCAGGCAAAGCCCATGCAATGGGGGAAATAGCAGGTATGATAAAAATAGTTGCCGATGCAGATACAGACAAGATTCTTGGAGTTCACATAATCGGGCCTCATGCGTCCGATCTCGTTCATGAAGGTGCATTGGCAATCAAGGCGGGGCTTACGGCAAGAGATGTCGCAGATATGATTCATTCACATCCGACACTCGCTGAAGGCATTATGGAGGCTGCAGAGGATGTGCACGGCGAAGCAATACATGCACCAAAGAAATAATCAGTTAATGTATAAATGGGTTGAGGAGTAAATGAGCAAAAAATCACCGATCTACTCCATATGCCCATGCACTCATTAACTTAAAAACGGAGGAACTATGAGTGAAATTATAGAAATATTTGCAAGGGAGGTTCTCGACTCGAGAGGCAACCCTACAGTAGAGGTTGATATATTGCTGGATAGCGGCATAACCGGCAGGGCAATAGTCCCCTCGGGTGCATCAACAGGCGAAAGGGAAGCACTCGAATTGAGAGATGATGATAAAAAAAGATTTCACGGCAAGGGAGTAAAAAATGCACTTAAAAATATCATGGAGGAAATAGCACCCAGGCTGATTGGAATCAATTCCGAGGAACAGGTTCTGATAGACAACACAATGATAGAACTCGACGGCACAGAAAATAAGAGCAGACTCGGAGCAAATGCAATCCTCGGTGTTTCTATGGCAACATGCCATGCTTCGGCAAACGAAATGAATATGCCCCTTTACAGGTACATCGGGGGATGCAACGCAAAAGAACTTCCTGTGCCCATGATGAATATAATGAACGGCGGCGCTCATGCAGACAATAATCTTGACATACAGGAATTCATGATTATGCCTGCAGGCTTACAGGATTTTGCATCAGCATTGAGGGCAGGTGCCGAGATATTCCATACACTAAAATCAATTCTCAAAAAGAAAAAGCTGAACACTGCAGTTGGTGATGAAGGAGGATTTGCGCCGAACCTGAACTCAAATGAAGAAGCAATCTCGATAATTATACAGGCGATTTCCGAGAGTGGCTATATACCGGGTAAAGATATATTTCTTGCACTTGATGTAGCTTCATCAGAATTTTATGAAAACAGTGTTTATAATTTTGAATCTGGAAAGATTACCTCATCAAATATAGTCGATTATTACGAAAAATTAATCGGGAAGTATCCAATCCTGTCAATAGAGGACGGAATGGCTGAAAATGACTGGGACGGCTGGAAGCTTCTTACCGCAAGGATTGGAAGCAAAGTTCAACTGGTAGGCGACGACATATTTGTTACAAATACAAGGATTCTGAAAGAAGGCATCGAAAAAGGAGTTGCAAACTCTATACTGATAAAGCTTAACCAGATAGGCACTGTAACAGAAACGCTTGATGCTATTGAGATGGCAAAAAGGGCAAAATACACAGCGGTAATATCACATAGGTCCGGCGAGACAGAGGATACCACAATAGCTGACCTTGCGGTTGCCTGCAATACCGGTTTCATAAAGACCGGTTCTCTGTCCAGAAGCGAAAGGATTGCAAAATACAACAGACTTTTGCGGATAGAGGAGGAGCTGGGAGAAACATCGGTATTTAAAGGCACAAAAGCCTTTTACAATATATAAAATAAAATTCGGACATATAATTTATGAGTGGCGTAATAAAACCCAAAAACCTCAGGCAACAGGTAACCACCGAGAAAAGAAGGCGTAATATAATATTTTTCACATTAATCATTCTCGCCTTTGTCTACCTTTCAGTAACATTGCTCATCGGGGATATGGGGCTGCCAAAATACTTTCATCTGCAGAAAAACAAAAAGAAAATAGAGACAGAGCTAAAAATCATGGAAAAAGAAAATAAAATGTTAAAGACCGAGGTGGAAGCATTAAAAAAAGACCCTTACTATATAGAAAAATCTGCAAGGGAGGAATTCGGGCTTGCAAAGCCCGACGAATTTATTTTTCAATTCCAGAAAAATGACAAATAACCCGCTTTACATCGCATTCTTCTGGCACATGCATCAGCCCTATTATAAAGACCCATTTACAGGTGTCTATATGCTTCCATGGGTGAGGCTTCACGGCACAAAAGACTATCTTGACATGGTAAAAATACTCGAAGAATTTCCTGATATCCATCAGACATTCAATCTTGTCCCCTCTCTTCTTGAACAGCTCAACGATTATACAGAAAACAGCGTCAAAGACAGATACCTTGAACTGACGCTCCTGAACCCTTCTGACCTGACAGAGGAAGACAGGCAATTCATCATAGAAAATTTTTTCCTTGCCAACTGGGACAATATGATTAAACCTTTTCCGAGATATTACAAACTTCTTTTAAAAAGAGGGGTGAGGTTTACAAAAAGCGATATTGTAAGGGTATCCAAATACTTTACAGACAGCGATATAAGAGATCTTCAGGTTCTTTTCAATTTAAGCTGGATTGACCCGATGTTCAGAAACAGCGACCCCTTTTTAAAAGACCTCTTTGAGAAGGAAAAAGATTTTACAGAGGAAGACAAACAACTCCTCATGAAGAAACAGTTTGAGATACTAAAAGAAATCATACCCGAGTATAAAAAAATGGCGCAGACAGGACAGGTAGAATATTCTGTTACTCCTTTTTATCACCCCATTCTTCCGTTACTATGGGATACTGATATTGCAAGGATAGCAACGCCTGATATAAAACTGCCGAAAAAGAGATTTTCACATCCTGAAGATGCCGTAAAACAGATTAAAATGGCGGTCGAGTATTTTGAAAAAATCTTTGGCTATAAGCCTGCAGGAATGTGGCCCTCAGAAGGTTCTGTAAGCGAGGATGTCGTAAGAGCCATAGGCGCTGAAGGAATCAAATGGATAGCAACTGACGAAGAGGTGCTGTCGAGAACCCTCGGCAGACCCCTCAGAAGTCCTGAAGGACATTTGATTGACGCTCCAAGCCTTTATAAGCCTCATCAGTTCAGCAATGTATCCATATTCTTCAGAGACCATAAACTTTCAGACCTTATAGGTTTTGTCTATTCGGGGTGGAAAACCCAAAAGGCGGTTGATGACTTTATGGACAGACTTCTGCAAATACGGAACACACTGCCTGATGATAGAGCTTATGTAGTTCCTGTAATACTCGATGGAGAAAATGCATGGGAATATTATCAAAATGACGGCCAGGATTTTCTGAGGGGTTTATATGGAGCACTGAGCAATGACAGCAGATTTAAAACTGTAACCATGTCTGAATTTATCGGGAAGCATGGTTATGGAGACCCTCTTTTAGGGCTGCATGCAGGCTCCTGGATAAATGCGAACTTCAAAATATGGATTGGTCATGAAGAAGACAATCTTGCATGGGATTATCTCGCACAAACAAGAGATGACCTTGAGACATTCGAAAAGGCTAATCCTGACAGGGACACCTCAGAGGCATGGAAGGCTATCTATGCTGCTGAGGGGAGTGACTGGAACTGGTGGTATGGCGATGAACATTCAACCGAAACGCAGGAAGACTTTGACGAGCTTTTCAGGGGCTATCTCATGAAGGTTTACAGGGTGATCGGCAAAGACATACCTAATAATCTCTTTATACCTATACTGCTCGAAGACAGGAAGGTTATACCTGAGATGCAGATTCGCGGATTTATTTACCCTAAGATAGACGGACAGGTAACAACTTATTTTGAATGGTTTCAGGCTGCACATATTGATGTAAAAATGTCCGGCGGGAGCATGCACAGATCTGAAAGCCTTGTTTCAACAATTCATTACGGTTTCAACAAAGATAACCTTTATATAAGAATTGACCCCGTGACACCGTTCATAGATTTGGAAGAACAGATTTTCATACACGTAAATATATTCCATCCCTGTACTCGCAGGATTGTCTTTGACTCACAGGAAACCCCTCCAAAAGCAACTCTCTATGAAAAGTCTCTTGAGGAATGGGTTATTGTAAAATCCATTCAAAATGTTGCAATAAAAGATATATTCGAGATAGAGATTCCGTTTCCCGATATCAATGCAAAAGAAAACGATGAGATACATTTCTCTGTAGACATATTGAGAAACGGCAAACTCGCCGGCGCTCCAAAAGAACAGGGCATCTTTGCGGGTGAGAGCATGGAGAGATGCCCCTGCAGGGGGCATATAACTGTGATTGTCCCCTCACCCGACTATGAAAAGCTTATGTGGTACTGAAAAGTAAAGCTGCTTATAAGTTTAATAAGTAATACATGCGGCATTTAAAATGCCGACAGCAAGCGAAACAACGCCAAGAAATAATCCTTTTGAAACCTGGTTAGAAGGAATATCCGAAACAATTGACGGGAAGATTGTCTTTACTACAAAAAACGTAATAATCTGCACAAACATGGCAATCATTCCCCATATAATCATATCAATTAACCCCACACTGTGGGCAACAGCACTCGCAAGAGGAATTGCAAAACCGAGCAGCGCACCGCTGAAGCTGTACGCTGCTGCAAGGTTTCCTTCGGAGATTAATTTAAACTCTCTGTAAGGCGTAACTCTGACGTAAACCGCCAGAAATAAAATTACGAGAATCACAGATGAGCCGAAATATAATGCAAAATCTAAAAGACCTGAAACAGATGTAATAAATTTTTCTGCAATCATTTTTAGTTCTCCTGTAATCTTTTGAAGTCAAGGTTTAAAATAATGCGGCACGAACTTGCTTGTATTTTTCGTTATCGGGGTAGCATCCTCGCGGATACAGATTCCTGCAGCAAGTCCGTTTACAATCCATGAGCCGACCAATGCATAACTTCCCTCAAAACAGGGAAGCTCCTTTGCCTCCTGATAGATATATCCTTCTGTTCCGTAACTTCCACCTGTATTCTCCACAGAGTAAGAGCCGTTATAAAAAGTTATATTCGCACCCTCTCTTGAAAACAGAGGTTTTTTAATGTATTTATTTTTCAATTTAGAAGGCTCAAAATAACTCGGCAGCAGATTCGGGTGCCCGGGATACATGTCCCATAAAATCGGGAGGATGCCCTTATTTGACAATACCATTTTCCACGGAGGTTCAAAAACCTTTACTGTTTCAAATAAAACATACTTGCCGAACTGGTCGCTGATAATCCACTCCCACGGATACAATTTGAACAGAAATTCTATTTCATTATTATCAAGGTCGTAAAACATGTATGTTTCAGAACTGTAACCGATATCTTCGATGAAGATATGCCTTGCCTCCAAGCCTGCCTGAACAGCAACATCCCGCATATATTCAACAGTAACAAAGTCTTCCTCGTGGTCTTTTACGCATGAAAAATAAACGGGCTTGAAAGGCGGCATGCTGCGATGCACCTGTTTAAAAGCATCTGTTAGTTTTTCATGAATGGAATTGAACTGATCGTAATCAGGAAACACATCTTCCAGCCAGACCCACTGGGCAATGCTCGATTCAAAAACCGATGTGGGAGTATCGGCATTATATTCGAGAAGTTTGGGTTCGCCCCGTCCGTCATACGAGAAATCGAAACGTCCGTAGATTGACGGGTCATGCCTTGCCCATGATTTTTTAATCAGGTTTCCGAATGCATCCGGGATTCCCAGCTTTGAAAAAAGATTATTATCAATAACGTAGCTTGCAGATTTAAGGCACATTTCGTGAAGTTCATCGGTAACTTCCTCAAGGTGGTCAATTTCGTCGCTCGAAAATTCATAACAAACACCTTCATTCCAGTACAAGCCATCCATGGAATGATATGTAAAACCGAGCTTTTCAAAATTTTCAGCCCACTTATCACGCTGTTTGACAGTTAACCGTTTCATTAAGCAGTAAGCTTACGAACCTCCTCCGTGAAAAGCTGAGGATTTTCCGAAACCGCCGCGGCTGACATGTGTCACAGCAAAAGAACCTATTGAATGAGGCGACCTCATCCCTGGTTTTACGTTTGAAAAATTAGCGTCTTTGCTGACAGGAACAAGCTCTGTGCCCCCTGAGCGGTAATAGTGAGGATAACCACCATAAAAAAAATAACGCGGTCCAAAATAACGGTTGCTGCTTACATCCCTTTCGCATTCGTCACCAGCGCTCCAATCCCGAACGCATTGCTCCTTTGTAGCATAAATTTCACGCTGTGTCTGCTGTTCCTCGGAGCAGCTAAAAGCCGCTATGGAAACTGATGCCATCAGGGTTAATGCTATCTTCTTTGAACGCTTCACGAATTCCTTCTTTTAAAAGTTTCTGAATTATATCATAATTATGGATTGTAATATTTCTTCTTCTTTTGCAGATAATCCTGTTCCACATGCCCGCCATAATCATGAGGATATTTATAACCCTCACCATGTCCAAGCTTCTCGGCGCCGGGATAATGGCTGTCCTTCAGATGGTCAGGGACTTCCATAGTCTGCTCCTTTTCAATATCTGCCATAGCAGATTCAATGGCACGGTAACAGGCATTGCTTTTCGGCGCTTTTGCTATATAAATGGCGGCTTGTGCAAGAGGTATTCTCGCTTCGGGCATTCCCACGAATTCAACTGCCTTTAATGCAGATATGGCGATGACAAGCGCCATAGGGTCTGCATTGCCGACATCCTCTGATGCGCAGATTACAATCCTTCTTGCTATAAAACGCGGGTCTTCTCCTGCATAAAGCATCTTTGCAAGATAATATATTGCTGCGTCAGGGTCTGAACCCCTCATGCTTTTTATAAAAGCTGAAATTGTATCGTAGTGCTGGTCTCCCTTTTTATCATAGACTATGACTTTTTTCTGAATGGATTCCTCTGCTATTTGAAGATTTATTTTTATATTGCTGTTTTCATCAGGCGGGGTTGTGAGTACTGCTATTTCGAGTGCTGACAGCGCCCTCCTTGCGTCACCGTCGGACATTCTGGCAAGATGTGCTAAAGCATCTCCATCAGCGATAATTTTCAGACTGCCAAAACCGCGCTCTTTGTCCTGCAGTGCATTATTCAAAACCCTGAGTATATCTGCCTCTGTCAGGGGTTTTAATTCAAATACCTGGCTCCTTGAAAGGAGCGCCGAGTTAACATAAAAAAAAGGGTTTTCCACGGTGGCGGCAATTAAAATTATATTGCCCTCCTCAACATCGGGCAATAAAGCATCCTGCTGGAGTTTGTTAAATCTGTGTATCTCATCAAGAAACAGGATAGTACGGATGCCCTTTGCCTTTCGCAAGTTTGCAGAACGGATTATTTTCCTCAATTCATCAATGCCTGCGGTAGCTGCATTCAACCATTCAAAGTGTGCTTGTGTTTTTGATGCGATTACCCTTGCAAGTGCAGTTTTGCCTGTGCCCGGAGGTCCATACAATATCAAAGAGGCAACCCTGTCAGACTCGATTGCCCTTCTGAGAAGCTTGCCCTCGCCGAGGATATGTTCCTGCCCTACATATTCATCAAGCGTCTGCGGACACAGCCTGTAAGCAAGCGGTTCTTTTAATGTCTCTGATTTAAAAAGGTCCATGGTTATTCAGGTTTCCCTGTCATCACAAATGCGCCCCAGTAAAATGGGTTTGATTTCTTTTTCATCATATTTAGTTTAGCCTCTCTTAACGCATCACTTTTGGATCTGCCTTCAGATATAAGTGTATAGAACTCTGTCATCAGCTCTGTTGTCTCTGCGCTCGGCACACTCCATAAACTCATTACCAATGTCTTTGCACCTGAGAGTATAAATGCCCTTTTCAATCCAAATACCCCTTCTCCGTTTTTCACATCGCCAACACCTGTTTCGCATGCAGACAATACAACAAGGTCTGTGCCTTTCAGGTTCAGTCCGAGTATTTTTTCAGCGCTTACCATACCTTCATCCCTTCCCGCTTTCAAAGAGGCATTTACCCCTGCAAACACAATCCCTGAGCGGAGCATCGGGTTTTCAATATTGATTGTCTCATCTCTTATTTCAAAGCCTTCTTTCAGCTTTATTGTAATTCCTCTTGTCTCTTTGCTGCCTTTGAGTTCTTCGTCATTCAGGAAATATCCGTGTGTTGCAAGATGGAGTATTTTGGGCGTCTCTGTGGAGAACATCACTTCTTCAATCGCTTTTTTGTTCTGATAGTTCTTTACCTTGAATTTCTTTTTTAAGACCTTCTCTATGGCGTCTGCCTCCAGCTTTGTGTCAGGTAGTCTTTCAAAGCTGAGGGTTGAAGCGTCCCTTGATACGCTGCCCCTTAGTGTCTGTGTTGTATTGATTGCCTGTGCAACTTGGGTTCTTTCGGTTAATCCCATGTCATAGTCAGGGTCTGCAATGATAAGGGCATCACCCTTGGCTGTGTTTGTATCGGTAAACCTGATTATGTCCCTTCCTGCGGCGATGTAATTAATTGTATGGTTCTCAATGAAGTACTTGTTATCAGGCGTTACCAACGCTTCAAAGGGTATGAGGTTGAGGTTCCCGTCAGGGCTTATAAATAACTGTTTCTTCCCTGCGATGTACTTCTCCAATGGTTTAATCGCAATATCATATATGGTGCGGGCGGCTTTGTCTAAAACAATTTTATTGGGAGTTTCGCCTGATGTCTTTATTTTGTTCATCTCCTGAAGATATGCCCTGACGTGTTTTTCTATCTCTTCGGCATCGGCTATTTCGATTAGTTTTACTTCAGGTATTTTGTGCGGTATCAGGACAAAAGCAAGGTATTTTGGTTTATCCCATTTGTTTGTCTTGAAGTTATAAAACTTAATCCTTGCAAAGTCTATATATGTTGAATCCTTTGGCAGTATCTCTGATATGTTTTTAACATCAGCCCTGCCGATTGTTTTTTCAAGGGCAAAGTCTTTGCTCAATCTGCTTAACTCGGCTTCGAGGGTTTCCTTTTGTTTTTGAAGTTCGGCAATCCTGTTTCTGTAATCTTCAAAACTCCCCTTATCTGGTTTTGATAACTGCATCTTTGCTATTTCCCTGCGGATGTTGGTGAGTTCATCAAACTTATTTTTTATTTCAGGGTCGCCGGATTGCATTGCCGCATCCATATATCTACCCTGCGCCTCTGCAACAGCACCTTTCCATTTGAGCCATGCATTAAAGGTGTCGGTTATTGATTGAGATGATGATTGCATATGTTTAACTGTATGAGACATAAAACCGTGAATAGTGCCTTCTTTCTGATTTATATAAGTGATTTTCTGCTTTTCATTGAGGAGCAGAAAAGTATTTTCTTTCACTATATCGTCAACAGTAATACCTCTTTTAAAAAAATAATGGCTTTCAGAATGTTTATCCATTCTCGCATAGAGCACTGCCAGATTGTTAAGACTTGCTGCTACAGAAGGCTGTTCATTGCCAAGTGCTTTCTCATATATCTCAAGCGACCTTTTAAACAATGGTTCGGCCTCTGCATACCTACCTGTGGATTCATAAAGCAATGCCAGATTATTAAGGCTTCCTGCTGTATAAGGATGTTCTTTGCCAAGCGCTTTTTCCATTATCGCAAGTGACCTCTTATACAATGGTTCAGCCTCTGAATACCGACCTGTTACTCTATAAAGCTCCGCCAGATTATTCAGACTTGTCGCTACATCAGGATGTTCTTTGCCAAGTGCTTTTTCCCTTATCCCAAACGATTTTTTATAAAGAGATTCAGCTTCCGCATACATGCCTGTGGAATCATAGAGAAGTGCCAGATTATTAAGGCTTGTTGCTACAGAAGGATGTTCCATGCCAAGTGCTTTCTCCATTATCTCAAGTGACCTCTTATAAAGAGGGTCTGCTTCTGCATACCTGCCTGTGTTTCTATAAAGTTCTGCCAGATTATTCAGACTTGTTGCCACATCAGGATGGTCTTTACCAAGTGCTTTCTCTTTTATCGCAAGTGACCTTTTATAAAGCGGCTCTGCCTCTGAATACCTGCCTGTTGATTCATAAAGCAATGCCAGATTATTAAGGCTTGTTGCTACATCAGGATGCTCGCTTCCAAGTATTTTCTCTATCATTCCAAGTGATCTTTTATACAATGGCTCTGCCTCTGAATACCGACCTGTTACTCTGTAAAGCTCTGCCAGATTGTTAATGCTTGTTGCCACATCAAAATGGTCTTTACTAAGGGCTTTTTCCCTTATCTCAAGTGCCCTCTTATGCAATGGTTCAGCCTCTGCATACTTGCCGGTAGAGGCGTAAAGCAATGCCAGATTATTAAGGCTTGTTGCTACATCAGGATGCTCTCTGCCAAGTGTCTTCTCCCTTATCACAAGCGACCTCTTATGCAATGGCTCTGCCTCTGCATACCTGCCGGTAATTCTATAAAGCTCTGCCAGATTATTCAGACTTGTTGCCACATCAGGATGGTCTTTGCCAAGTGTTTTCTCGTATATCTCAAGTGACCTCTTATGCAATGGCTCTGCCTCTGAATATCTGCTCGTTAATCTATAAAGCACTGCCAGATTGTGAAGACTTTCTGCTACATCAGGATGCTCTATGCCAAGTGCTTTCTCCACTATATCAAGCGACATTTTTATGTAATTTATTGCTTCATTGTATCTTCCTTGGCTATACAGTTTTTCTGCTTTCTGATTGAGTTTGCGGGCTTCATCAAGCTCTTTCTTTATAACATCCTCTCCAAAAACAATTTGAGACAATAATATTGCCACAAGAAAACAGATTGCTATTGTTATGACTTTTCTCATAGTGTGCCTCTCAGAATTAATTATATCATTTAAATCAAACTTTATAACGATTCTGGAGAAAGCTTGGTAGTGGGTCAGTTTGAATATATATCAGGCATTATTTTTGCTGTTGAAATTTGGACATCTGAATAAATACGCAAAAAAAATACTTGACAAACGTATTATTATGCTATAATGAAACTATGATAACATCCCAGAATAAGAGGAAGGGTGTTGTTCCTGCCTGAAAAGCAAAAGAATTATGAGTACAATTACATTAGATGAATATAAAGCTCTTACGGCAAAGATATCTGCTGATAGTGATGTAGTAGCTTCTTTGGGCAAATCAGTTGCCGTATCTATGTCTTTTTCGAGTGTATTCATTCGTTCTCTATTTCTCGTTATTTTGAGTCACAGATTATTAAAAAGCATGAATCGAATGGAATCAGCCTGTTTTACATGTAATATAAACTGTAACATTACTTTTGATTTTAAAAACAAATTAGAAGAAATTGTTACAACGTGGGATGAAGTAATTAAAAATAAAGAGCAAATTAATTTTCCTAAGCTAATTTTACGATGGGAAAATGATCTTTTAGAACAATTTGAAAATAAACTTGAAAATTATTGGATTGCTTCTGATAAGGAGATAAAAGATTTTGCTCATTCAATATCTGACAAACTAAATAAGCATGCCCTTCAATGAACCCTTCCGGGCGACTTGTTTCACTAAACAATACGATTACCTTTTTAATAGCAAATTCCCAAAATCTAAGAATAGCGTCAAAGCAATAATAGATGGTATCATCATTAACCCGCTTCAGGGTGATAGATTCCCCGGATTTGGTCAGAATACTCATATCAGAAAATTAAGAATCGGATTAAAGGAATACCACATAAGCAAAAGAGATGGGCTTCGATTAATTTGGTTATTAAATGAAGATAAAAAGTGGATTTTAATGGTTTCGTTGTATCATGAGCGTGAATATAAGCGTGAACAAATAATTCAAGAGATGATTAGAGATAATTTAAGATCAATTATTTCATACATAGAGACAAGATATCCTCAATCTCCCACAAGCGAGTAACCCCAGCCGCCATTGCCGGAGTAATTCTTCCCTCTACTAAGGCCGCTATTATTTGCGCTTGTTTCTTTATGTCTAACTTGTTCATGATTATATTATACTTGACAGCTCAAGCATGGCAATATCAGGAAAAATCAAACTGACCCACTACCGAAAGCTTTAAATCCTTGACAATATTTGAAATTTATATGATAGTAAATTAAGGTTTAATTCTGATTCCTACAATTTTTCCGGTTCTCATTTAATTATCCCCCCACAGAGACTTATAGCAATCTATTTATTTCAGCGTGAACTGTCAAACGATAGTTATATAAAATTCAAAACCATCTCTCCGCTATATTCCTTACAAAAAGCGTGCAAAGACTTTTTTCAGTCGTCTTTTACCCTTGAAAATTCATAATGTTATCGCGATTTTATGATACTGATTTTGTGCTATAATGTGAACAGAGAGGCTCAAAGCAAGAAATAAAAAGTTAACGGAGGTGTTTTATGATTGATAGAATAACTGTAAATCCAGCAATTCTCGGCGGAAAACCCATTGTAAAAGGCACAAGGATATCGGTAGAGTTTATTCTTGAGCTGCTTGCATCCGGCGTTACCGAGGATGAAATACTCAGGGATTATACACATCTTAAAAAAGAAGATATTCACGCCTGTCTTGAGTATGCTGCCCGTGCATTGAAAAATGAGATAATTGTTGAACTGGAACCCGCTGCTGCATGAAATTTGCATCTCTTAAAATCCTCGTAGATGAAAATATCTCACCCCGTGTTGTATCTTTTCTTAGGCAGAGAGGAATAGATACCATTGATGTTAAAGAAGAGGGATGGCAGGGCAAGGATGATGAGCACCTCTTAAAAAAAGCGTGCAAAGACTTTTTTCAGTCTTTATGACACTTTCACCTATAATTCACAAACTCCATATGTATCCCCAAACCTTACTTATGCAACTCTTAAGCTGCTTTTGTCTTTTTCTGGATTTTAATAACCAGTTTTGCGTCAAGGGCACTGGCTATTTTCTTCAATGTCTCTACTGTCGCCTTACTGAGTCCGCCCCGCTCCTGCCTTGAAATAACAGACTGTTTAGTTCCGATTTTCCGGGGACAAAATGGTTTTTGGCAACCTCCCCTCAATCCCCTCCTTGTTAATGAGGGGAATATAAAATTCTCCCAATTGCAAGTGATGTGAGCTTGAGAGTGTTTCACATTAATAATGAAGAATGTCTGAAATCCTTGACAATATTTGAAATATATATGATAGTAAATTAAGGTTTAATTCTGATTCCTGCAATTTTTTATTAAGATCGAATAAATGTTCTACATATTAACTGCAATATTTCTCTGGAGCTCGCTCGGCATAATAATAAGGATATCCGGCGTGCCGATTCATTTATTGATATTCTTTGCCAGTGTTATATCAGTTTCAATAATATGGCTGTTTTTTTTGAAAAAAGAATACAGACAGCAGATTCCAAAAAGCAAACTCGTTTTTTGTATTCTGACCATTACACCGGTGGGACTTCTCAATACCTTCTCATTTTTTTATGCGTATGAGAATACCACCATAGCCAATGCCGTGTTGACACATTACACCGCACCTATTGTTGTCGCCTTTCTTGCACCGATTTTTTTGAAAGAAAAATTTACGCTAAGATTGCTTCTTGCAATTGCTGTTGCAACCGCAGGGTTATGGATTATGCTTGATATTTCTGCAAGCCAGTTTATAAATTTAATGATCGCAGGAGACAAAAACACTGCGGGTATTTTAGCAGGGCTTCTTTCAGGACTTGCCTATGCAATGCTGATAATACTTATAAGAATATTCGTCAAGGACCTAAATCCTGTAGTCATTACATTTTTCCAGAATCTGCTTATCGCCTTAATATTACTGCCTTTCATTAAAATACCTGATAATTTCGGCTCTGTCTTATGGGCGTTTGCAATTATGGGCATACTCCACTGGACAATAGCCCCTATCCTATATCTAAAGGGGATGAAAAAGGTAACAGCGAGCAAAACAGCGATACTCGGGTATCTGGAGCCTGTCTGCGCAATCTTGCTGGGTGTGATATTTTTGAGTGAAAGCATAAATTACCAGACAATAATCGGCGGACTAATGATACTCCTTTCGGGATACCTCACAATTTTTAGCTCAGATGTATCATGACCTTATAACATTAACAGGCTGTATTGCGGTTGCCTTTAGGGAATAAAAAAAACTAAAAATAAAATTTCTAAAAAGTTAATAATAACCTCTTGACAAAATATTTAAAAATATATAAGATAGCGCTTGAAATTTTTTTAGAAGGGTGTTTAACAAAATTATGACACCAGGAAGTTACATACCGAGCGAATACCTGCCAGTTTTAATCATGATGATAGTTGCTTTTATTTTTGGCGCAGGTATAATCCTTTTCGGAAGCCTCGTAAGAATCAGAAGACCCTATAAAGATAAATTAACCCCTTATGAATCAGGAAACCCGCCTGTCGGAGAGCCGAGGGAAAGATTCAGCGTCAAATTCTATATTATTGCAATGCTTTTTGTGATATTCGATGTTGAAGCAGTTTTCTTATATCCATGGGCACTTGTGTATGACAAAATAGGGCTCTATGCCCTCGTTGAGATGATGCTATTCATTATTATATTGCTGGTTGGATATGTATACGCATGGAGAAAGGACGCATTTAAATGGTAACAAACAGGAGAAGTTTATGATGATTATAGACGGCACAACAACAGTGATTGAATTAGAAGAGAGAGTAAAAGTAATTCCGGGCGCCAACACCATAATAGCCGGCATTGATAAGCTGGTGAACTGGGGTAGATTATCTTCCTTATGGCCCATGACATTCGGGCTGGCATGTTGTGCTATAGAAATGATGGCAACCGGTGCCTCACATTATGACCTTGACAGGTTCGGAATTGTGTTTAGAGGCTCGCCGAGGCAGTCAGACGCTATTATAGTTGCCGGAACGTTGACCAAGAAAATGGCACCTGTACTCAGGACAGTATATGACCAGACGCCTGAGCCAAGATATGTAATAGCCATGGGAAGCTGTGCATGCACAGGAGGCATTTACAATACTTACAGCACTGTTCAGGGAGTTGACAGCATTCTGCCTGTAGATGTTTATATTCCGGGCTGTCCCCCCAGACCCGAGGCACTACTGGAAGGGTTAATGAAATTACAGGAAAAGATAAGGAAAGAACATTTCAAATGGAGCAGATGGAGATAGAATGACACCGCAAGAGATAGCTCAATTAATCAACGAAAAATTTCCCTCTGAAGTAATAGACATAAAAGAATTCCGCGATCAGGTATCCGTAACCGTTAAAAAAGAAAAAATAATAGAACTAATAAAGTATCTTCACGATACCCCTGAGTTATATTTTGACCATCTGGCAGACTTGTGCGGTGCTGACTATCACGGCAAAAAAGATATAAGGTTTGAAGTTGTCTATAATTTATTTTCCATAAAGCACGGACACATGATAAGGATAAAGGCTCAGGTGTCTGAAGATGACTGTAAAATAGACAGTGTTGTATCTATCTGGGCCGGAGCCAACTGGCATGAAAGGGAATGCTATGACATGTACGGAATATCATTCACCGGACATCCTGATTTAAGAAGAATACTTATGCCGGAGGACTGGGAAGGATATCCTTTGAGAAAAGACTATCCATTAAAGAGCGACCTTGGCGAAAAGGAATGGAAGGGATACAAACAGGTTGTGGAAGTTTCTGAAAAGAACAAAGCATATGAGGTTCGATAGATGGCTGTCATAAAAGACCTGAAAACAAAAGAAATAACCATAAACATGGGTCCCCAGCATCCCGCCACTCACGGTGTTTTAAGATTAATGCTGGAACTGGACGGCGAGACAGTGGTCAAGTGCACACCGTATATCGGCTATCTGCATAGGGGCACAGAGAAACTCGGAGAAAACAAAACTTATGCAACCGCCCTGCCCCTTACTGACAGATTAGACTATGTGTCAAGCATGTCAAATAATATCGGTTTCTGCGTGGCAGTCGAAAAACTCCTCAGCATAAAGGTTCCTGAAAGAGCCCAATATATAAGGACTATCATGGCAGAACTCACAAGAATAGCTAACCATATAGTATGGATTGCCACACATGCCCTTGATATTGGTGCAATGACAGTATTCCTGTATTCCATGAGAGACAGGGAGTGGATACTTGATTTATATGAAATGACATGCGGGGCAAGACTCACTGTAAGTTATCCGAGAATAGGCGGGGTAAGATGTGACGTAACACGGGAATTCATGGAGAGCTGCTATCAATTCACTGAGGAGTTCCCTGAAAAAATACTGCAGTATGAAACCCTTATTGACAAAAACAGAATCTGGCTTCAGAGAACCGTAGGGATAGGAATTATAAGTCCGGAAGATGCAATAAACTGGGGTCTTACAGGTCCTACTTTGAGAGGTTCGGGTGTTCCTTATGATGTCAGAAAATTTGCGCCGTACGATGCTTATGACAAAGTGGACTTTGAAGTTCCGATAGGAAAGAACTGCGATGTGTATGACAGGTATCGCTGCAGGATGGATGAGTTCAGACAGTCTGTTAAAATTATCAGACAATGTCTTGAGAAGATGCCTGAAGGTCTTGTTCTGGCTCCTGAAGCACCGGGTTACGATATGCCGGCAGTACCTCCTAAGAAGCCGGCAGCTCCGCCGCCCAAAACAGCAGAGGGCGAAGCTCCGCCACCACCGCCGCCACCGCCGCCGCCCGAAGAAACAGGACCGGTTTTTAATGAGCTTTATGTTGCCACAGAAGTTCCCAAGGGAGAACTGGGATTTTACTTTATAAGTGACGGAACAGGAAAGCCATACAGAATGAGGTTAAGAGCACCTTCATTTGTTCATGCCGGGGTATTGCCGAAATTGTGTGAAGGCTCTCTTGTAGCAGACGTAATTGCAAATATAGGAACAATTGATATTGTTCTTGGTGAATGTGACAGATAAATCAGGTGGGGTATAATGGATTTTAATGGATTTTACGGATTTTTAGGTTGTCCACAAAACACAAGTCTTTGTGTCCAGATAATTATAATTCTTATCAAAATAGCAGTTGTCATAGCCGTTACCATGCTCCATGTTGCGTATGCCACTTACTTTGAAAGGAAAGTAATAGGCCACATGCAGGTAAGGCTCGGACCTATGAGAGTAGGTCCTCATGGATTACTTCAGCCGATAGCCGATGGCGTCAAGCTCTTCTTCAAAGAAGATGTGATACCGCAGGCAGGAGATAAATGGGTATTTCAGTTAGCACCTATTATAGCCGTTTTCGCCACATTAAGTGCCCTTGCCGTGATACCGATTTTTGAAGGCTTCATGATTGCCAATATAAATGTAGGGCTTCTCTATATCCTCGCTATGTCTTCATTGAGTGCTTACGGCATCATAATGGCAGGATGGTCATCCAACTCCAAATATGCCTTCCTTGGGGGACTTAGGTCATCAGCACAGGTAATCAGTTATGAAATAGCCCTGGGCTTAAGCCTTGTCGGGGTTATGCTTATGTCTGGCTCTTTAAATCTTTATGAAATAGTCAAAGGGCAGCAGGAATACTGGTATGGAATGTATCTGATACCGCAGTTCCTGGGATATTTTATATTTCTGGTAGCAGCTTTTGCAGAAACAAACAGAACACCTTTTGATTTACCAGAGGCTGAGAGCGAGCTGGTAGCAGGGTACTTTACTGAGTACAGCGGCATGAGATTTGCCCTGTTCTTCCTCGGCGAATATATAGCCATGATAGTAATGGCATGCGTTGCAGTGATATGTTTCTGGGGTGGCTGGACTGCGCCGCCGATACTATTAAAATGGTTTCCTTTCCTTGCGGTTGTCCCGGGAATTGTCTGGTTCTTTATAAAGGTATATTTCCATATCTTCCTTTTTTACTGGGTGAGAGCAACAGTCCCCAGATACAGGTATGACTTTTTGATGAGACTGGGGTGGAAAGTGCTGATTCCGCTCGCATTACTGAATATCGTAGCAACTTCAATAATAAAGTATGCGTTCTGATAAAGGGGTGCATAAGCAGTGACACTGAAAGACATAGTAAACAGATTTTTTCTAATCGAGATATTAAAGGGCATGGCTCTTACATTCAAGATGATGTGCACCCGTGCCGTTACCATACAGTACCCGAAACAGAGAAGAAAAATATTCCCCGGTTTCAGGGGAAAGCATGCGTTCGTTCGGGATGCTAAAACAGGCAAAGAGAAATGCATCGGCTGCATGAAATGCGCAAATATGTGCCCTGCACAGTGTATTTATATAACCAAGACAAAGATAGAGAATAAAATGGTTGTTGAAAAGTATGATATAGAAGCGCTCAGGTGTATCTACTGCGGCTATTGCGTTGAAGTATGCCCGACATGCGCCCTTGTTCTTACTGAGGCATATGAATATTCTGCCTATACAAAAGACGAGATTTATTTCAATAAGGCAAAACTGCTTCAGAACTGGGATGACTTTGCATCTACGTATCCTGCAGATGAATATTTCAACAAGTTCTGGAGACCTGACGGTATAGATACATCAAAGATGGTAAAGGCTAAAAAAGAACAGGGACCTGTACCGACAAGGCCAGTTCCTCAGCCGGCAGAACCTCAACCTGAAACACCTGCTGAAAAACCTCCGGAAAAGCCTGCTGAAAAGACTGAAACCAAGGAGACGGAATGATATGCTGCCTGTGATATTTTTCATTTATTTTGCCGTAGCAATGACAGCTTTGTCGATATTAATAATAACGAGGAAAAATCCTGTGCACAGCGTGCTGTGGATGCTGGCAATGTTTTTCCACATAGCAGCATTATATCTGTTCCTGAATGCTGAATTTTTAGCCGCCGTGCAGCTTATATTATATGCCGGTGCAATACTGGTGCTCTTCCTGTTCGTCATTATGATGCTCAATCTTAGAGAGGAGCTTTCGATTGAAAGGTTCATAGATGAATGGCCTATCGGAGTTGCACTTGCTGTGTCTATACTGCTTCTCATTTATTTTACGCTGGCAAAATTTGTACAGGGACCTTTGGGTCAATACAGCATAGAAGCTGTTAAGTCTGAAACACATACAAAAGCTCTCGGGAAGGTTTTATATACAGATTATCTGTTCCCGTTTGAAATTGCGTCCCTGGTGTTATTGATAGCAATAGTGGGAGCCATAGTGCTCGCTAAAAAGAGGTCGTAGGGGGACAAATGGTACCATTAGAATGTTATATAGGACTGAGCGCAATAATATTCATGATTGGAGTGGCAGGGTTTTTAATCAGGAGAAATATTATCATAATGCTCATGTCCATTGAACTTATGCTTAATGCTGTAAATATAAGCCTTGTGGCATTCAGCCATTATTTACAGGACTTGAGGGGGCAGGTGTTCGTCTTTTTTATAATAACTGTTGCAGCAGCAGAAGCAGCGATAGGACTGGCAATACTTGTTTCATTGTTTAAGAACAAAGCAGCAGTGCATACAGACGAAATCACGGAGATGAAGGGATAACCAATGGAAAAATATGTTGTTTTAATCCCGTTATTACCTTTAATAGGATTTTTCATAAACATCTTATTAGGCAGGGCTGTAACTAAAGACAAGGCTCATTCAGTAGCTATTCTCGCTGTCTTTGGCTCGTTCCTTTTTTCATTGATGGCTTTTTATGAAGTTGCACAGGGTAATACTTTAAACTATGATGTTTATAGCTGGGTAGTATGCGGAAACTTTAAGGTAACTATCGGCTTTTTGATAGACCAGCTTACAGTCATAATGCTTATAGTGGTCACAACCGTAAGCCTCCTTGTCCATATTTATTCAGTTGGTTACATGCACGGAGACCCGGGATATTACAGGTTTTTCTCATATCTGAATCTGTTCACATTTTCAATGTTAATGCTCGTAACGAGCAATAATCTCCTGCAGTTATACTTAGGATGGGAAGCTGTCGGATTATGCTCATATTTTCTTATCGGCTACTGGTATCAGAAGAAGACCGCTGCCGATGCCGGAAAGAAGGCATTTATAGTCAACCGTTTCGGTGATTTTGGATTCGGAATAGGCGTTATAGTGATATTCCTGACTATCGGCAGTATCCAGTATTCAGATCTATTCAGCAAGGTAGGCATGTTACAGGGGCAGACCGTATATATAATGGGATATAATGTTGACCTGATAACACTGATTGCTTTGCTGCTCTTCTGCGGCGCTGTTGGAAAATCAGCGCAGATACCGTTGCATGTATGGCTCCCCGATGCAATGGAAGGTCCCACTCCTGTCAGCGCATTGATACACGCAGCGACAATGGTTACAGCCGGCGTATTCATGGTAGCCAGATTTAATCCGTTATTTAACCTGTCAGAAGTTGCAATGAATGTCGTTGCAATTACAGGGGCTCTTACTGCCCTCTTTGCAGCCACAATAGCTTTAGTTCAAAACGATATCAAGAGAATAATCGCTTACTCTACATGCAGCCAGCTTGGATATATGTTTTTAGCCTGCGGCGTAGGTGCTTATGGAGCAGGTATTTTCCACTTATATACACATGCTTTCTTTAAAGCCTTATTATTCCTTGGTGCCGGTAGCGTAATGCATGCAATGGCTGGAGAACTTAATATACAAAAAATGGGCGGATTAAGGAAATATATGCCTGTAACATACTGGACATTTTTAATTGCATCTTTAAGTATAGCCGGCATACCGGGCCTTGCAGGTTTTTTCAGCAAGGATGAAATACTCTGGCTGGCTTATAACGGCGGAACAACAGGCAAGATTGTCTGGATTATGGGCACAATCGTTGCAGGATTAACAGCATTTTACAGCTTCAGGATAATATGGCTTACATTCTTTGGTAAATTCAGGGGCACCCATGAACAGGAACATCACCTTCATGAATCACCAAAGGTGATGACAATTCCATTAATACTTCTTGCAATCGGCGCTGTAGCAGCAGGCTGGATTGGAATTCCAACCGTGCTTGGCGGCGGCAACTGGATTGGTCATTTCTTTGAGCCTGTCCTTGGTCATCCGCATGTACACGCCGGTCATGATGAGGAATGGATGGTAATGGGCATCTCCGTTGCAGTAGCACTTACCGGCATATTTGTCTCAATATTATTCTATGTATGGAAACCCGATATACCCAAAACTCTCGGAGCAAAATATAAAGCTATATATACAACGCTCTGGAATAAATACTACATTGATGAGCTGTATGACTTCATCATTGTAAGACCTGTTAAGTGGACAGCCTCCTGCCTGCTGGTCGATATAACAGATACCAAAATCATAGAAGGCATAGTCAACGGAATACCCAAAGGTATAGCAGCATTTGGAGAAAAGATAAGAAAGTTGCAGACCGGCTATTTACAGCATTACGCCATCAGCATGGCAATAGGTCTGTTTGTGATACTAACTTTAGTATTGATAGCGGCAGGGAAATAAGATATGCACGACAACGGACATAATTCAACGGAACATACAGTAGAGAACGGCAAGAAGGGACAGTCCTGCTATCAGGTATTAACAGCAGTATTTATAATACCTACGCTTGCTATACTGTTCTTTTTAGGGATCTTAAGCACAGAGCAGATAAAATATCCTGTTCTCAGCACGGTAATATTTTTACCAATAGCCGGGGCATTATTCATATTCCTGCTGAACAGACAGAATGAATCACTGATAAAATGGTCATGTTTAGTGATAAGCATTGCTAATTTCATACTGAGCATGCCTTTGTATACCAGATTTGATAAAACCACAGCAAATATGCAGTTTGTTGAACGCCATGACTGGATACCGTCATGGGGAGTCAAATATGCATTGGGAGTTGATGGCATCAGCGTATTATTTGTATTGCTTTCAGCATTGCTAACGATCCTCTGCGTAACAGTGTCATGGACAAGCATCAAAGACAAGATAAAAGAATTCTATGCAGCCCTGCTCCTTATAGAAGGCTCAATGATTGGCGTATTCTGCAGCCTTGACCTCTTCCTGTTCTATATATTATGGGAGGCAATGCTCATTCCGATGTACCTTTTGATAGGCGTTTGGGGAGGTCCGAACAGAATATATGCTGCAATAAAATTTTTCCTGTTCACACTGGTTGGAAGCTTACTGATGCTTGTTGGAATCATCGTCTTATACTTCAATACAGGCAATTCATTTGACATCCTGCAGATGATGAAGACCAACTATCCTTACAACATGCAGATATTACTGTTCTGGGCATTCTTTGCCGCATTTGCAGTCAAGGTGCCGATGTTCCCTGTACATACATGGTTGCCTGATGCCCACACAGAAGCGCCGACAGCAGGCAGTGTAATCCTTGCCGGCATCCTTATCAAAATGGGAGCATACGGTTTTCTCAGATTCAATATGCCTTTATTCCCTGAGGCAACAAAGGCTCTTGCGCCTGCGATGATGGTATTATCAGTCGTTGCAATAATTTACGGCGCTGTGATTTGTCTCGGACAGACTGATTTGAAGCGGCTTATAGCATACAGTTCTGTAAGCCATATGGGATTTGTAACATTAGGCTTATTCGCACTCAACCCGCAGGGAATACAGGGCGGGATACTCCAGATGGTAAATCATGGTATCGTAACAGGCGCACTGTTCTTGTGCGTAGGAATCATATATGAAAGAACCCATACGAGGCAGATTGCTGATTATGGTGGTGCTGCAACGGTTTTCCCGATTTACTCCGCCTTTTTCATGGTATTTACCCTGGCATCTGTAGGATTGCCCGGAACAAACGGATTCATCGGCGAATTCCTTATAATCCTCGGTGGCTTTACAGCATCAAATTTAATGGGTGTCCTTGCAGCAACAGGAGTGATTATAGGCGCAGCATATATGCTGTGGCTCTATCAGAACGTGTTCTTTGTTGAAACCAACCCCAAACTACTGGGACACGGATATGGAGATATGGACTCAAGGGAAATTCTTACACTTTTGCCGTTACTGATATTGGTATTCTGGATAGGGGTGTATCCGAATACATTCCTCAGCTTTATGGATGCATCCGTGCAGAACCTTATTGAAAGGGTAAATACCGCAGGCCAGCCTCAGGTAGCACAACAAATAATTGAGGTGATAAAATGAACATACCCTTCCCTGATTTAACTCCTGCTATTCCAGAGATAATCATCTCCATGGTAGCTACATTCCTGCTTATTGCAGAACTTGTAGCAAAAAACAAGAGCCCTCTTGGATATATAGGAATCGCCACAGCAGCAATTGTGATGTATCTGCTTCCTGTAAGCCGCGGGGAAACCTTTGGGGGCATGTTCATAAGCGACAGTTACAGCACATATTTTAAACTCATATTCCTGATAAACCTCATACTGACCATTCTTATATCACTAAAATACATACACAAGGAAAAGGCGGATTACGGCGAATATTACAGCCTTTTATTGTTTGCCACTGCCGGCATGATGCTTATGGCATCAGCAAAAGACCTGATAATCCTGTATCTTGGATTGGAATTGATGGCTTTAAGCACATATATCCTCGCCGGTATAAAAAGACATGATATAAAATCAAACGAAGCTGCCATAAAATATTTTCTGCTTGGAGGATTCTCATCTGCATTACTTTTGTATGGAATGTCCCTGTTATACGGTATCACGACCACAACAGATATTTATAAAATAGCACAATACCTGCAGCAAAAAGAGACTACGCCGGTATTACTGCTGAGCATGTCATTAATAGCTGTAGCCTTTGCATTCAAGATAGCAGCAGCACCGTTCCACATGTGGGCACCGGATGTCTATGAAGGCGCACCCACATCAGTAACCGCCTTTATGTCAGTGGGACCAAAGGCAGCAGGTTTTGCAGTCATAGGCAGGGTATTTTATGTAGCATTTTACAACTTGCAGACAGACTGGACAGCAGTATTTATAGCAATAGCCATACTCACAATGGCAGTAGGGAATATCCTTGCCATAGTTCAGACAAACATCAAGAGAATGCTCGCTTACTCATCCATAGCACATGCTGGATATGCCCTGCTTGGAGTAATAGCAGGGACAAACGAAGGCTTGAATGCAATGATGACATATCTTTTAATCTATGCATTCATGAACATAGGTGCATTTGCCATAGTGATACTCCTCCACAAAGGAGAGGAGATAAAGGACTATGACGGACTCGCAAAGAGCCATCCATTAGTAGCAGCTATAATGCTCGTTTTTATGTTCTCACTTACAGGCATTCCGCCTACAGCCGGATTCATCGGCAAATTCAACGTCTTCATGGCTGCCATAAACGCAGGTTACACATGGCTGGTTGTAATAGCGGTTATATTCAGCGCCATATCAGCCTACTATTACCTGAGAATAGTGATGAATATGTATATGAAAAATATGACAGAGGAAGTAAAAATAATTTCATCGCTTGCCCTTTCCGGTGCAATCTTTATTACAGTAATAGCAGTGCTCGTTATCGGAATCATTCCCTCATTGGTGATAATTTAATACGAATCGCTTTAATACACAAAAGAGGGCCGGGTTATGAAACCCGGCCCTCTTTTATTTCACTTAAATTTTTGTTGCTTATATTTTGTGATTTCTGTTATAAATATATAAGAAAATTTGCCTACCCTGTCCGTGATTAAGTGGAAAAATTGATCCGGACAAATTAGATTGCAAGGGGGCCGGGTAAGGTTAACGGTGTGCATGTCTCTGAGAGGAGAAAGCCTAAGTCCCTTCAAGGCGCCCGAATTTTAAAAATGCGGATCTAATTTTCGCTACACGACAGGGTGGGTTAACAATAGGAATTACCGGTAAAGAATAATATCCTTATTCTCTGGCGGTAACTGCTATATGGTGACGTGGATGGTTGTAATCAACTGATGAAAGATATAAAGGAGTTAAGGACTTGAAAAAAGTTTTTGATAATAATTGCAAAATGGACGGGTTTAACAGCCTTTTATATAAAAATAAACTCAACATTTATGCTAACAATGTCCGGCTCCATATAAACTCTTCAAGGTCTTAAACCATCTATCTTTTTGCCTTCCACTGTCATCATTAGCGGTAAAATGTAATGGGATTTTTTTGCCGGAATTATACCCATTGCATTACATCATGCAACAGGAGGAGATTAAGCCATGAATGATACTCTGATGTATATTCTGATTGCCGTTGCTGCTGGAATTGCAAGCGGACTGGCTTTTTTCTTGATATTTAAGAAGACCCTTGAATCTCAAAAGAGCAGCATCCAGAAAGAACGGGAGCATTTATTACAGGAAGCAAAGAGAGAAGCGGATACCATCAAAAAAGAAGTTGCAATTTCTGCCAAAGATGCAGCTTATCAGGCAAAAGTTGAAGCTGAAAAAGAAATCCGGGAAAGAACAAAAGAGCTTAATCAGCTTGATAAGAGATTAAGGCAGAAGGAAGAAGTGTTCGAAAAGAAATTAGACCAGCTTGAAAGAAAGGAACATGAATTAAACAGGAAAGAGAGGGAATACAGCTCAAGGGATAGGGTATTACAGGAAAAAGAGAACCAGTATTCACATCTCATAAAGGAACAGATGCTGACATTGGAACGGATATCAGGGATGCGTGCAGAAGAGGCAAAGCAGGAACTCTTCAAAAAGGTTGAAGAAGATGCAAAATTCGAGGCTGCTAAACTTTCAAAAAAGATTGAGGATGAGACAAGGGAAAATGCTGAAAAAAAAGCAAAGGAGATTATAAGCTTTGCAATTCAGCGATACGCAAGCGAGTATGTGGCAGACGCTACAATCTCTGCTGTGAGTCTTCCCAGTGACGAGATGAAAGGAAGAATCATCGGAAGGGAAGGAAGAAACATAAGGACATTCGAATCAGTTACAGGAGTTGATATCATTGTAGATGACACACCCGAACTTGTAACCCTTTCTGCCCATGACCCCGTAAGGAGAGAGATTGCAAAAATATCACTTGAAAGACTTGTATCTGACGGAAGGATACATCCAGCAAGAATCGAGGAAATCGTTGAAAAGGTCAAAAAAGAAGTTGAAGCAATAATAAGGGAAGAAGGGGAAAAGGCTGTATTCGACCTCGGTATCTCGGGCATACACCCTGAGCTTATAAGAACAATCGGGAGATTAAAATACAGAACCTCTTACGGTCAGAATATACTGCAGCACTCAAAAGAGGTAGCCTATTTTGCCGGAATGATGGCAGGAGAACTGGGTGTTGATATAAAACTTGCAAAACGGTCAGGACTGCTTCATGACATTGGCAAGGCTGTAGACCATGAAATGGAGGGTTCACATCAGGAGATAGGAGCAGTGCTTGCAAAAAAATACGGTGAACATGATGAAGTTATAAATGCCATCCTTGCCCACCACGGCGAGGTTGACCCGATATGTGTTGAATCAGCCCTTGTAACAGCAAGCGATGCACTGTCTGCGGCAAGGCCCGGCGTAAGAAAGGAAAGTATAGAAAATTATCTGAAACGCCTTGAGAAACTGGAAGAACTGGCAATGTCCTTTGAAGGTGTCGAAAAATGCTATGCAATCCAGGCAGGCAGAGAAATAAGAATCATTGTAAAGCCTGAAAATGTAAACGATGAGATGAGCGCAATGATTGCGAGGGACCTCGGGAGGAAGATTGAAACGGAATTAACATATCCGGGTCAGATAAAGGTTATGGTTATACGCGAGTCCAGATATGTTGATTATGCAAAATAAATATGAAAGTTTTATTCATAGGTGACATAGTAGGCAAAATCGGAAGGCAGGCTGTCAAAAATCTTCTGCCCAATCTTGTGAGCAGGTACAAGATAGATATTGTCATTGCAAATGGAGAAAATGCAGCAGGCGGTTTTGGCATAAACGAAAAAACAGCATCGGAACTTTTTAGTTACGGCATTCACATTATAACCACAGGCAATCACGTATGGGATAAAAAAGAGGTTATTCCATATCTTGCAAAAGAGAATAGAATATTAAGGCCCCTCAATTATCCTGCAGGCATTCCCGGCGTAGGAAGCATTATATTCAACACCTCCAATAATAAAAAATTTGCTGTAATGAATGTATCGGGCAGGATATTCATGAATACTCTTGACTGCCCCTTCAGAACCAGCAGGGCTGAACTGGAAAAACTCAGGGGGTCTGCAAAGATAATAATTATAGATTTCCACGCAGAAGCCACATCAGAAAAAATTGCATTCGGTTATTACATGGACGGACAGGTGAGTGCAGTCATCGGAACCCATACCCATGTTCAGACCGCAGATGAAAAAATACTGCCGGGCGGTACAGCCTATATTACCGATGTTGGCATGACAGGCCCTTCTGTTTCAATTATCGGAATAGAAAAAGAACAGATAATAGAAAGATTTCTTTCTCATATGCCAAGAAAGTTTGAAGTAGCAGGCGGAAAAGGCATGCTTTCTGCTGTTGTTATAGAAATAGACGAAGACAGTGGCAAAGCCACTGCAATACAAAGACTGCAATTAACTAACCCTTAGGAGGTAAAAATGGCTCTGAATGCAAAAGTAAAATGGATTGAAGGTCTTCAGTTTGTTGGCGAGTCAGGGACAGGTCACGCAATTATTATGGACGGCGATGCCCAATTCGGTGGTCAGGATACCGGAATGAGACCGATGGAGCTGCTTCTTGTCGGTGTAGGCGGCTGCTCAGGGATGGATGTAATATCAATCCTGAAGAAAAAGAAACAGAACGTAACAAGTATTGAAATAAATGTAAAAGGCGAAAAGGCTGAATCTTATCCTAAAAAGTTTACAGAGATAAATATTGAATATATAATTAGCGGCAAAGACCTCTCAGAAGATGCTGTGAAAAGAGCGATTGAACTCTCAATGGACAAATATTGCTCTGTTAAAGCTACGATTGAAGGTGCTGCAAAAATAAATTATAGCTATAAAATCATAAACAGTTAGATGCCTAAGCAGTCACGATTCAGATCAAGGTTAAGCCAAGTTCTTTTCTGTAGACAGCATATTTAAAGCTTGATATACTTACTTTAAGGAGGTGTCGGATATGGCGAACGTTGTCAAAAAGGTTGCATATTTTGCGATGGATATCCCCAACAAACCGGGAGAGGGAGCACGGGTATTGGGGGCATTGGCTGATGCAGGAGTAAACTTGTTGGCATTCACTGGCTTCCCAAGCGGTAGGAAGTCGCAGATCGACCTAATACCTGAGGATGTGGCAGTGTTTAAAAAAGCTGTCAGGGCAGTGAAGATAAAGACACGCCCGCAGAAATTTGGATTCTTGGTCCAGGGCGATGACCGGAAAGGTGCTGTTGCAGACCTGCTCAAAATACTCGCGAAGAAGAAAATCAACATTACAGCTATTAATGCCGTGTCAGCCGGTGCAGGTCGATATGCTGCTATTCTCTGGGTTGATTCGAAGAATGTGAGCAAGGCCGCGCAGGCGCTAGGTGCGAGTTAGACTCACTATTTGTCAACAACTCCTAAGTTTTCCGATTATGACGAAGGGCTTGTCAACTTAGACAAGCCCTTCCCATGAGTAAGGATGAAAGCAGCAATATCAGACTTTTGCCTGCTTGGCCCTCGCCTCTTTCTTCCTATAATCAAGCGTCTACAAGCCCTCCAAAATTCTGTATATTTCAAATGGTAATTGCTATCATTAATTAAACTTTGCATGAGGGTAGACGAACAGGTGTCAATACTATTAACCGCGTTATTTAGTCTGGTCAGCTTTCATAAAAAGAAACTGGATGCATGAAGGATTAGGTATCCATTATGACATCCGAGTCACTCAAGCATAATTAGTCTTTAAATTATACGATTGCAATATAATATTTTAATTTTAATTATGGAACTCTGATGTTGTCAAAATTAACCCTAATTTTCAGGCAAACTAAGCTTGACAAAGACTTATATTTGCCGTATTATGACAATTAAATACAATAGTATAAAAATAAATGTTAGACCCATAAGGTTACGTTATGAAAAGATTTATTCAATCGACAATCAGGTTTTTATTCGTAACAGCAGTGCTGATGTTTGGAGGCATTCTTCCATCATTTGCTGCTGATTTGCAAATGTTTTCCAATGCAAGATT
>PNNP01000006.1 GCA_013824325.1 Thermodesulfovibrio sp.
CTTTAAAAGTATTTTACAGAATTACTTTAATATGTTATCCTTTTTGTGAAAGGAAGGTGATGATAATGCTTACTAAATTAACAAGAGGAAATCAAATAACTATTCCAAAGCCAATTATTGAAAAGGCACATCTGAAATCAGGGGTTGATTATTTACAGGTTGAATACCGTGAAGGTGTAATTTGTCTAAAACCTGTTGAGGTAGAGGAGAGAATTTCTCCTGAAACCCTTGAAAAGTTTCAAAAGCAGATGTTACAGAGAGAGAAAAAAGACATATTAGTTACTGAAAAGGAAGCCGAGGATTTTTTGTCAAAAAGGGCTAAAAGAAAAAGGTGAAAAAGTTCCTTTATAAAAAGGAATTCTTACGAGTATTTGATTGCTATGCGGAATCAGAAAAGGAGTTAATAGTAACGGCAGAAAAACAAATTCGCCATTATTATTTAAAACAAACTGTATCTTATGGATTGCGGATTAAAAAGCTTTTTGGAAATAAGGATGGAAAGACCTTTGAGGCAAGGGTTTCTGATAAGATTCGTTTGCTTTATGTTGAGTCTGAGGAAGTAGTTGCTTTTGCCTTTTTAGGTAATCATGATGAAGTCAGAAGATACATAAAAAGCTTCAGATAAAAAAGATTCTACTTTTGAAAAAAAGATTTGCAAAGTGTTATTTTATTTAGAATAGCAATACAGAGGAGGAGATGCTTTGAGTATGACTCGCGTACCAATGACGCCTGGGGGCTATCAAAAACTAAAAGAAGAGCTGGATAGACTCTTAAAGGTTGAAAGGCCGGCAAACATAAAGGCAATAGCCGAGGCAAGGGCACACGGTGACCTTTCTGAAAATGCCGAGTATCACGCTGCCAAGGAAAGGCAATCATTCATGGCAGGACGCATTCAAGAACTGCAGGCGAAGCTTGCAGCCGCAGAGGTTATAGACCCTGCAAAGATAAATCAGTCTAAGATTGCATTTGGAGCAAAGGTAAAAGTTGCTGATGTTGGGGCAGAAGAAGAATACCAATTTATGCTTGTTGGTCCTGACGAAACTGATGTCAAAAGCGGGAAGATATCTATCATATCACCTGTTGGAAAGGCTTTAATCGGCAAGGAAGTCGGGGATATTGCAGTAGTAAAGGCGCCAGCAAGAACCATAGAGTACGAAATCTTAGAGATTAACTTTGAATAGATATTTCAAAGCACAGGTAGCCGACAATATCAGTGTAGACAGACAGTTTAAATTATTGAGCATCTATCCCCTGTCTGAAATTGTAATACCGCAAGCAGGTCAATTCTATATGATTCAAGCAGGGGATACATACGACCCTCTTTTAAAAAGACCTTTCAGCATTTTCAGACAGGAAGACAACACACTGCAGTTTCTTTACAGGATAAGAGGTAAGGGTACATTGTGTCTTTCAAATGTAAAAAAAGGTGATACCCTTGATTTAATCGGGCCGCTTGGCAATGGATACCCTATACCAAAAGGTGATTTTGTCGCTGTTGCCGGCGGCATTGGCATAGCCTCATTATATGCTCTTATTGAACAACATAAGAACAGGGCTCATGCCTTTTATGGAGCAAGGAACAAGGATGAGCTTTTGATGCTGAATGAAGTCAGCAAGTTTTCAAAAAAGATATGTATAACAACAGATGACGGGTCTGCAGGGAAGCAGGGGTTGATAACTACACCATTGAAAGTTTTTCTCAGAAATAATCATTTGCCTGTTTATACATGCGGGTCAATGCCAATGCTGAAAACAATTTTCAATATTATTAAAGATACTGAATTAAAATGTTATGCCTCACTTGAAGAGAATATGGCATGCGGGATTGGTGCGTGCCTTGGATGTGTTGTAAAAGTTAGAAGTGAGAAGTTAGAAGTGAGGAGTAAGAAGTCAGGAGTCAGAAGTCAGGACAAAAAAAATTTAACAGTTTATAAAAGAATATGTAAAGAAGGACCTGTCTTTGATTTGAAGGATATTGCATGGGAATGAAAGAAACAGAAGCAAGAGGTCAGAAGGCAGGAACAAAAAACCCACGGCTGTCAGTGAATATTGCAGGACTAAAACTTAAAAATCCTGTGATGACCGCATCCGGCACATTTGGATACGGCGAAGAGTATTCAGAGTTTGTGGACTTAAATAAACTCGGAGCCATAGTGGTTAAAGGACTTTCCATAACTCCGAGGATGGGCAATCCAGCTCCCAGAATTATAGAGACACCTGCAGGGATGCTTAATGCAATCGGACTTCAGAATATTGGAATAACGACATTTATAAAAGAGAAACTTCCTTTTTTAAGACAGTTCAAAACACCTGTTATTGTTAATTTCTTCGGTGACACAGTAAATGAATATGTACAGGCAGCAGAAAAATTAAGTGCTGCAGATGGTGTTCATGGACTGGAGATGAATATCTCATGCCCTAATAAACAGGCAGGATGGCGAGTATTCGGCACAGACCCTAAAATAATGAGTGAAGTTATCAGAGATGTCAGGAAGGCAACCAATCTTCCGTTAATAGTGAAGCTCTCACCCAATGTAACAGACATTAGTCTTATGGCTCGCGTAGCCGAGGAATCTGGCGCAGATTCTGTTTCCCTCATTAATACCATAACTGCCATGTCTGTTGATATAAAGAAACGGAAGCCGATACTCGCAAATATTACCGGCGGTCTTTCAGGACCTGCCATAAAACCTGTGGCTGTAAGAATGGTCTGGGAAGTTTATAAGGCAGTAAAAATACCTGTTATTGGGATGGGAGGAATAATGACAGCCAACGATGCCCTTGAATTTCTGATAACAGGTGCAAGGGCTGTTGCTGTCGGCACTGCTAACTTTGTTAATCCCATGGCTACGCTTGAGATAATTCAAGGGATAGAAAGATACCTCATTGAAGAAGGATTTTCTGATATAAATGACATCATCGGCAGTCTAAAGGTTTAGTCAATAATTTTTACTTTTTATCTTATTTTCCTGCTTATACTGATACACTGATGTGATATAATAATACGATTTGTAGCTGATTAAAGGTTATTTTAGGTATTCAGAAAATGAAGAAATTGATAAGAAAACTTGGCTCATGGGGACTGTCAGCAATCCGCAGAATGGGACACATGTTTGTCTTTCTGATAAACACCTTTTATTACATATTCATCCCGCCATTCAAATTTAATCTGCTTTTAAGACAGATAAGGTTTTTTGGCAACAAGTCACTGATCGTAATCCTTCTGACAGGCTCATTTGCAGGTATGGTTTTAGCGCTACAGTTATTTTACACCCTCAGAAAATTCGGCTCAGAGGCATTACTTGGTCCTGCTATTGCCCTCAGCCTTATACGGGAATTGGGACCGGTTCTTTCTGCTTTAATGGTTACAGGGCGGGCAGGCTCTGCGCTCACTGCTGAAATCGGCATTATGAGGATTACCGAACAGATAGATGCACTGACATCAATGGCGCTTAACCCGATGCGGTATCTCATCGTACCGAATATGGTCGCTTCAATAATAGTCTTTCCATTACTTGCAGCCATCTTTGATATTATCGGCATATACGGCGGGTATGTTGTTGCAGTAGACCTGTTAGGCATGAGCTCCGGCACATATTTTTCGCAGATGGAAAATTTTGTTGATTGGGAAGACATAAGGATGGGACTGTACAAATCCCTCAGTTTCGGCGTTCTGGTGTCTTGGATATGCTGCTATAAGGGTTTTTATACAGGATATGGTGCAGAAGGCGTCAGCAAATCAACCACAGAGGCTGTTGTTACATCATCCGTGCTGATTCTCATATGGGATTATTTTGTTGGTTCTGTTCTGATATAGAAGGGTGAATTAATGATTGAAGTCAAAGGCGTTGAAAAATCGTTTGACAGGCAGAAGGTATTGAACGGCATTGATTTGACAATTGCTGACAAGGAGGTTACGGCAATAATCGGAAAAAGCGGCAGCGGCAAAAGTGTTTTTCTGAAACATCTGATTGGACTTTTGAAACCCGAAAAAGGAAATATATTGATTGACGGTGAGGATATTACAAAGCTAAGCGGAAGGGAACTTGATAAAGTAAGGGAAAAACTCGGCGTCCTTTTTCAGGGCGGTGCATTGTTTGATTCATTAACAGTCTTTGAAAATGTAGCGTTTCCCTTAAAGGAAAAAACAAAGCTTAGCAGAAAAGA
Organism: Thermodesulfovibrio sp.; assembly: GCA_013824325.1. Taxonomy (GTDB): domain Bacteria; phylum Nitrospirota; class Thermodesulfovibrionia; order Thermodesulfovibrionales; family Dissulfurispiraceae; genus PNNP01. The sequence goes on from PNNP01000006.1 coordinate 4,168, forward strand.
GATTCAGGAAAAAGTCCTGCAGGCACTGGAGGATGTAGGATTAAGAGGTATGGAAAAGAAGTATCCTGCCGAAATAAGCGGCGGTATGAAAAAGAGGGTTGCGCTTGCACGTGCATTAATAACAGAACCGACTATCGTGCTTTTTGACGAGCCTACTACAGGCCTTGACCCGATTATTTTACATTCCATACACAAGCTTATCATGATGACTCATAAGAAATACGGGTTTACAGGTATAATAATAAGTCATGAAATCCCCGAGATTTTTGAGATTGCTGACAGGGTTGCCATGTTACACAACGGTGTTATAGTTGAGGTCGGCACTCCTGAAGAGATTAAAAATTCTTCCAACCCGTTAGTCAGACAGTTTATAACAGGAAGTCTTGAAGGACCGATAGATTTATTTTAAAGTTTTGGAGGTCAGCTATGAAAAGATTTGATATTGAACTCGTTGTAGGATTCTTTTTACTTATAGGGATTCTCTCCCTCGGCTATATATCTGTAAAGCTCGGGAAGCTCGAAATAATAGGCGGCAGCGGATATTCTGTATACGCAGAGTTTGAAAAGGCAGGGGGAATTAAGGTAGGCTCGGTTGTTGAGATAGCAGGAGTGGAGGTCGGGAAGGTTAAAAGCGTGAAACTCAAAAACTATCAGGCTATGGTTGAACTGGCAATTAATAAGGATGTAAAGATTCAGGAAGATGCAATAATATCCGTTAAGACAAAGGGACTCATAGGCGAGAAGTATATGCAGATAACAGCCGGCGGGTCCGAAAAGATTATTCCTGATGGCGGGAAAATCAGAGAGACAGAATCCGCGGTTGACCTTGAGGAATTAATCTCAAAGTATGTATTCGGAAAAGTATAAGGGGGTCCTATGTGGCAAGGTTCAATGTTCAATATTCAAAGTGCAGGAATCAAAAAAGACCTTGGAATTACTATCAACGTATTACTTACTGCCTGCTGCCTAATCCTGTTTTTTGTCTCTCCTTCATATAGTCAGGACAACACACAGAAGGAAGGAAAGCAGAAGGTTATATTAGACCTCCAGCAGTGTATAAAAAAGGCTATTGACATAAGTCCTGAAATCGGCGAAACGCGTTTTGAGGAGGATGTGTACAGCTCCAAAAAGATGCAGGCGGACTCGGCGCTATATCCGCAGATAGAACTTCTTGCATTGACAGGCCCGTCTCCGAGGGCAAGAGGGAATCAGGTAACCTCGCCTGACAGCACGTCAAGACCCACTATCAGCGGAGTCTTTGGAAGTGCAGAGGTGACACTGATACAGCCCATATATACTTTCGGCAAAATAAGCAGTTATCAGGAAGCTGCTTCAAGCGCTATAAAAGTGGCTAAGGCAGGTGTGAATAAAAAGACTTCAGATATTGTTCTGAGGACAAAAGAATTGTACTACGGCGTCCTCCTTGCCAGGGACATGAAAAATCTTGTCATGGAAATAAAAGATGAACTCCTTGATTCCATCAAAAAGACCGAAAAACAGATTGCAGCAGGCTCTCCATGGGCTGATGAAATTAATCTATACAAGCTCAAGGCATTTTTGGGAGAGGTGGAAAGAAATCTAAATGAGGCTGAAAAGGGTTTTGCACTTGCAAAAGACGCACTGATGACCAATATGGGGATGCCAAGAGGGACAAATTTTGACATTGCTGATACTTCTTTGAGTCCGGAGGCTAAAATACCCGAAGATGTAAAACTGTACATGAAAAATTCCCTGGAACTCAGGCCCGAGTTTATACAGCTTCATGAGGGTCTGAAGGCAAAAAATGCACTCGTCAATGTGGAAAAAAGCAATTATTATCCCCAGCTTTTTGCCGGATTAAAGGGATCTGTAGCTGGTGCATCCAACAGGGACAGGGTGACAAACCCGTTTATTTATGACTATTTTAACCACACTTACGGTGCTGTTTTTCTCGGACTCAAGTGGTCTTTTGATTTCGGAATAACAGAGGGCAGGGTAAAAGAAGCGCAGTCTGAGTATAATAAATTAACAGAGAAAAAGAGATTTGCAGATGAAGCAATACCCTTTCAGGTTAGAAAGGCGTATCTTGACCTGGAAGAAGCAAGAAAGAATATAATTGAAACAGAGAAGGGTTATTCAAATGCTAAAAAATGGCTTGTGACCGCTGTAGCTAACTATGACCTCGGTATTGGCGAAGCAAAGGAAGTAGCAGATGCTGCACTTACTTATGCACAGATAAAAGCAAATAATATACGTTCAATGTATAACCATAGAGTATCGTATGCGAATCTTTTATATGCAACAGGCATGGATTTGAAGGAAATACAATAGCGGAGGGTTTATGAAAATTCTGAGAATGTTCTTTGTTCTGTTTTTACTCTTTCTATTTTTATCAACTATAACAGCAGGTGCTGACGCCGGAGAAGCGACAAATCAGGTCAGACAGACTACTGATAAGGTAATAGATATTTTGAAAAACAAAGAACTTAAGAAGCCTTCAAAAACAAAGGAACGCAGGACAATTATACGCAGGACAGTCAGCGAGAGTTTTGATTTTGAAGAAATGGCACAGCGTTCTCTTGCGCTTCACTGGAAAAAAAGGACACCGGAGGAAAAGAAAGAATTTATATCATTGTATACAGACCTCCTTGAAAAGTCATATATAAAGAAAATCGAGAGCTATACAGACGAAAAAATCCTGTATCTTGACGAGATTATAGATGATGAGTATGCAGTTGTAAAAACGAAAATAATAGTTCCCAAGAGAAACCTTGAAGTGCCTATTGAATACAGACTCATGGCATATAAGGGTGGTAAATGGGGAGTTTATGATGTGATAATAGAAGGTGTGAGTCTTATAAATAATTACAGGAATCAGTTCAACAAGATTATTCGTCAAAGTTCATATGAAGACCTTATTAAGCGAATGAAAAACAAACGGGAAGAAGAATTTTTCGAAGAGAAAAAATAGTCAAGTTATAGACGGCATTTCTTAATACCGAAAGGCAGAAAAAACCTTGACAAATACAGGTCACACCTCTAAAATTTGTAAATTGTTAGCTGATTTAAGTGTATAATTAAAGTAAAGTGAAAACCATGCAACCTAAAGTTTTATTAGCAGATGACAGCAAGACTATCCAGAAGGTAGTGGAGCTTATCCTTGTACCTGAAGGTTTTGAGCTGATGGTTTTTGATGACGGCAAACAGGCTTTTCAGGCATTGGAATCTTATGCTCCTGATATTGTGCTTGCAGATGTTGAAATGCCTGGATTAAACGGGTATCAGCTCTGTGAAAAAATAAAAGACAACCCTGCAAATGCGCAGATACCAGTGGTTATTCTGGCAGGTGCTTTTGAGCCGTTTGATGAAAATTATGCAAAGTCAGTAGGGGCTGATGATTTCATTGCCAAGCCCTTTGAAACTCAGGATTTGATAAGCAAAATTAAGGCATTGCTTGCAGCTTACAAATCCCGAGTTGAAGCTCTGTCTGCAGAATGGCTTGAACAAAAACCCCCGGAAATGAAAATCCCTAAGGTTCAGGAAAGGGCAGAAGCGATATCATCAGCAGATGAAGTCCGTGGAGTACAGAAAGAAACATACACAACAGGTGTTTATCATGAGGCGGAACTTAAAATATCTGAACAGGCACCTTTATATGATTTGGGGAAAGAGGCTCGGCATGTTAAGGAAATCAAAGAGTCCCTACTGCTTTCCCAAAAAGAAATATCGGGTATGTTAAAAGAAGCGATCAGTGATATAGTAAAGGATTTTTTGAGAACCGAGCTAAGTTCCTTGCGGAATGAAATAGATATAGCTATAAAAAAGATAGTTCCTGAGGTTGCGGAGGCAATCATAAGGAAAGAGATAGAGAAGATAACTTCAGAGATAAAATAAATGCTGATTTAATTCCTTCAGCATTAAGCCTTTAGTCATTAGCCCGACAAAATTAAGTAATGGTTGAATTTATAAAGAGCTATAATCCTGCAGAAATTGAAGACAGGTGGTATGCCTTCTGGGAGGGAAAGGAGTATTTCAAACCGGAAACCAATGCTGCCGGTACTCCTTTTTGCATTGTAATACCACCGCCTAATGTTACCGGATCTCTTCACATGGGCCATGCCTTGAACGCTACCCTTCAGGATATACTTGTTAGATGGAAAAGGATGTCAGGTCATAAGGTTTTGTGGCTGCCGGGAACAGATCACGCAGGCATTGCTACACAGAATGTAGTCGAAAGGGAGCTTTCAAAGAAAGGTATAAACAGACATGACATGGGCCGGGAAGCTTTTATTGAAAGCGTCTGGAAATGGAAGGCTGAATACGGCGGACAGATTATACACCAATTAAAAAAACTCGGTGCATCCTGTGACTGGTCACGGGAGAGGTTTACCTTAGATGAAGGATTATCAAGGGCTGTCAGGGAGGTTTTTGTCAGGCTTTTTGAAGAGGGTCTGATATACAGAGACAGCCGTCTTATTAATTGGTGCCCGAGATGCCATACAGCGCTGTCTGACCTTGAGGTCGAATATGAGGAAATTGAGGGCAAATTATATTACATAAAATATCCTCTGACCGGCGGCAGCAGTTATATCACCGTAGCAACGACAAGGCCTGAGACCATGCTTGGTGATACAGCGGTTGCAGTCCATCCTGACGACGAAAGGTACAGGAATTTTATTGACAGGACGATTGACCTGCCGCTAACAAACAGAAAAATTCCCGTAATTGAAGATTTTTCTGTTGATTCTAATTTTGGAACCGGTGCAGTAAAAGTAACACCTGCCCATGATTTTAATGATGAGGTAACAGGCAGGCGCCATCAACTTGCCTTTGTCAGCGTGATTACAGAAGATGGTAGTATGGGAGACGAGGCAGGAGTGAGGTATAAAGGGCTTGACAGATATGACTGCCGGAAAAAGGTAATTGATGATTTAAAAAATCTTGACCTGCTTGAGGGCGAAAGGAAGCATATTCATTCAGTCGGGCATTGTTACAGGTGTAAGACTACAATTGAGCCCCTGCATACAATCCAGTGGTACGTAAGGATAGAACCTCTGGCAGCAGAGGCAGTCAAAGCTGTGGCTGATAAAAGGGTAAAACTTATACCCGAATCATGGGAAAATAATTATTTTGCATGGATGAGGGATATAAAAGACTGGTGCATATCACGGCAGATATGGTGGGGACACCAGATACCTGTCTGGTATTGTCCTGATTGTAAAGGGATGGGAGGGGTATCGCAGGGTGATCTGATTGAGCATATTTTCTATGAGCCTTTAAGGCTTAAGAATGGTGTTTCTATCACAGGCGGCGCATATTCTTTTTTAAGAGAATCAGGGTTGAGCCGTGATGAGATAATCAAAAATTCAAAAATTATCAGGGTATCAAAGTATGTTAAGCCTGTCTGCCAGAGAGTTGATTTAAAAGAATGTCCTGACTGCAGCAGTAAAAATATTATTCGTGATCCTGATGTTCTTGATACATGGTTTTCATCAGCACTCTGGCCATTTTCAACACTCGGCTGGCCTGAAGCTACAGAGGATTTAAAGACATTTTATCCGACGAGCGTTCTTATTACAGGTTTTGATATATTGTTTTTCTGGGTTGCCCGTATGATTATGATGGGGCAAAAATTCATGAATGATGTGCCTTTCAGGGATGTTTACATTCATGCACTTGTTCGTGATATCAAAGGACATAAGATGAGCAAGTCAAAGGGCAATGTTGTTGACCCGCTTGTGATGATAGAAAAATACGGTGCAGATGCCTTCAGATTTTCGCTTGCTGCCTTTGCTGCGCAGGGAAGAGATGTAAGGTTTTCCGAGGACAGGGTCGAAGGTTACAGGTATTTTACAAACAAACTGTGGAATGCCACAAAGTTTATACTGAACTTTAAAGAACTGTGGACAAATCAGCCTATTAATGAGACCGGGCTTGACCTTGCAAGCAGATGGATATTAAGCAGGCTTGCGATGACGGCGGAAGAAGTCAATAGATATCTGACAGGTTGCAGATTTAATGATGCAGCAAACAGCATTTATCAGTTTATCTGGCATGAATTCTGTGACTGGTATATAGAGATTACAAAACCTGCTTTGTATCAGGGTAGCGGCAAAGATTCAGCAGCAATAATAAATTGTCTGTTTTATATTCTTGAAAAGGTGTTACAATTATTACATCCTTTTATGCCCTTTGTAACGGAAGAGATATGGAACAGTGCCTTTGAAAAGAATCGGAGTATTATGATTTCACCTTTTCCGGCAGGGCTTGCGAGATATTACGATGCAGAAGAAAAAATGACATATGTGATAGATGCAGTATCAGGAATAAGAAGCATAAGGGGAGAACTGAATATCGCACCATCACTGGAGATAAGGGCAGGAATTAAAACAGCCTCTGATGAAGTTCGGGATGTTTTAAAAGGTAATCTTAATGCCGTGATGAAACTTACAAGGTGCAAAGAGATAAACATCGGACAGGATGTTCGGAGGGAAAAAGGCTCTGCTGTAACTGTCAGGGATGAAATGGAGATATATATTCCCATAGAAGGACTTCTGGATATAAAGTCCGAAATTAACAGACTCCAGAAAGAGAAGATGAAAACAGACGAAGCCGTAAATTTCTTAAACAAAAAGCTTCTGAATGAAGATTTTCTGAAAAATGCACCAAAGGATGTCGTTGAAAAGGACAGGACAAGATTTGACGAGCTGCTCGAAAAGAGCGAGAAGATTAAAGAAAATATTAAACTTTTAAAGACAATAGAATAGTAATGGCAAGGAGGTCATAAAATGGGAGAAAAAGATATATTAGAAATAGAAAGCAAAAATCTTGATGTGGCTGAAGCAGAGTTTATGAATATAAGGCAGAGCACTATCAGGGCAGTGGAAGGCGGACATATTGAGCTCCAGCAGGTATGTGCATTGAGCATTGACGGCGAACGCGTTGAAGTCACGCAGGGTGCAGCTGCATTGATGAGAGGCACGAATTTATCATTAAACCAGAGCATAGGCGGCGTGATAGTCGGTGATAACACAAACCTGAATTTTTCCTTCACGCCCGTCTCTGTTTCTTCAGGAGAAGCAGTTGTTAAAAGGAGTGCAATCGGAATTATGGCTGCCAAAGAAATTAATTCAGATAACAGCACATCAATTTTAATGATAGGCAGAAATATAAACGGAAATGTTACGACACTTCTTGACTGGCGTTCTGCCCTTGCAATCGGGGCTATAACAGGCGGGATATTCGGGCTTTTTTCTATTTTTAGAAAAAGGTAGTTCATAATGAGCCTTGAGCCGTTTTATTCTTTAATGCTGAAAGAGACAATACGTCTTGCCATTTTAGAGGATATCGGACCTGGTGATATAACGTCTCTCCTCACAATTCCTGATAGTAAAAAAGCAAAGGCAAACATTATAGGGAAGGAAGATTTTATTCTTGCGGGAATTCCCCTTGTTAAAGAGGTTTTTGCAGCCATAGACCCTGATATAAAGATAAAAATATTTTTCAAAGAAGGCAGTTATATTAGAAAGGGAGATATAATTGCAGAAATTAAGGGCACGGCAAAAGGTATCCTTGCCGGAGAAAGAATTGCACTTAATATCCTCCAGCACATATCAGGAATTACCACTATAACAAGGAGTTATGCTGAGAAAGTTAAAGGATTACCTGTGAAAATTGCCGATACGCGAAAGACCACTCCCGGACTGCGTTTTATGGAGAAATACGGGGTCAGGATTGGCGGAGGTGCTAATCACAGATTCGGGCTCTATGACGGTATTCTTATAAAAGATAATCATATAAAGATTGTAGGAGGAGTTAAAAAGGCTGTTATGCTTGCAAAAAAGGCGCATCACCTTCTCAAGATAGAAGTTGAGGTGAAAAATCTTGATGAATTTAAGGAAGCACTGGATGCAGGAGCGGATGTGATTATGCTTGATAATATGTCTGTAGCAGACATGAAAAGGGCAGTAAAAATTGCAAAGGGCAGGGTTCTGCTTGAGGCATCCGGGAACGTCAATCTTGACAATATAAGAAGCATTGCAGAAACAGGAGTTGATATTATATCCATCGGGGCTATAACACACTCGGCAAGGGCTGTGGATATTAGCATGAAAATAGTTTAGTTGATTTTACAAAAGGTGTTATGGAAGAGATAACCTATAAAAAAGCCGGAGTTGATATAGATGCGGGTGAAAGGTTTGTAAAACTTATTTCACCTCTGGCAAAAAAGACTTTCACATACGGGGTGATGACCGATATAGGGTCATTCGGTGCGCTCTTCAATCTTGACATCAAGAAATATAAAAATCCTGTACTTGTAAGCGGAACCGACGGCGTCGGCACAAAGCTGAGAATAGCCTTCATGATGGATAAGCATGACACAGTCGGCATTGACCTTGTTGCCATGTGTGTCAATGATATTCTAACACTCGGCGCAGAACCGCTTTTTTTCCTTGATTATTTAGCTACAGGGAAACTTCTGCCTGAAAAGGCGAAAGAGGTAATAAAAGGCATTGCAAAGGGATGTAAGGAGTCCGGATGCGCCCTCATAGGGGGTGAAACTGCTGAGATGCCGGGCTTCTATGAAGAAAATGAATATGATATTGCCGGATTTGCAGTAGGCGTAGTTGATAAATCGGGGATTATTGACGGTTCAAAGATAAAAGCCGGAGACGCTTTAATAGGACTATCCTCCAACGGACTGCACAGCAACGGGTATTCACTTGCAAGAAAGGTCTTTTTTGATGTATCCAAATTCAAATTAGAACAATATGTATCAGAATTGAGTACAACACTCGGAGAGGAGCTCTTAAAACCAACGAGGATATATGTAAAAGCGTTCAATGCCTTAAAGGGAAAAGTGGCTATCAAAGGAATGGCGCATATAACCGGAGGGGGGATCCCCGGCAATCTGCCGAGGATTCTAAAAGGTGGTTTAACAGCAAAAATTTATAGTAATTCGTGGCATATACCCCGGATTTTCAGCTTTATTAAAAAGCTGGGCAATGTGCCGGATGATGACATGAAAAAAACCTTTAATATGGGAATCGGTTATGTTATAGTAGTTGATAAAAAAAAATCGGAGATTGCAATTTCCTATTTGAGAAAATCCGGGTTTGATGCTTATAATATCGGACTAATTGAGAAAGGAGGTAGAAAGAAAATTTACTATGTATAAAATTAAGAGATTTATTAAAAAGCTTTTTACCCCCGTCAGCATCATGATGATTCCGCATGACAGCAAAAGGACAATAAACATAAAAGTTCCTTCCGTAGGTATTGTTATTTCTGTATTTCTATGGCTCGTCGGCTCTATTTTTATCATATCTGTCGCTGTGGATTCAGTTAAATATTACGATATGAAGAATAAGCTAAGTTTTTATACAGCCCAGTTCACCGAGCTGAACCATACAATCTCGACGCTGCAGAAGGCAGAAGCAGAATTCAAAAGACTCTTATCATTTGGAAGCAAGGAGAAAATCCTCGAGAATGTTGATACAAAGATTAATACTCAGGATGCCGGTTCCATTGATATGGACTTGTTGAAAGACCGGATTAAGAAAACAGTCGAACGAGTTGTTACAATTAATAGTTATTTGCGGGAACGAAAGAATATTTATTTGGCTACCCCCGTGGGCTGGCCCATCATTGGAAGGGTGACATCTGATTTCGGGAAAAGGGAAGACCCGAGGTATGGAGGCACCGATTTTCATTCAGGGATGGATATTGCAACTTCTCCGGGAACACATGTAAAAACAACAGCTGATGGTATTGTTAGCTTTTCAGGGTGGAGCACTGGAAGCGGCAATCTCGTTATCATCGAGCATGGATTTGGCTATTCCACATTCTATGCACATAACAGTTCAACCGTTGTAAAGGAAGGGCAGAAGGTCAAAAGAGGTGATATTATTGCTTATTCCGGCTCAACCGGTCATTCTACAGGGCCTCATCTGCATTACGAGGTCTGGCTGAATGGCAGGCCCGTGAACCCCAGACAATTTATTGAGGAGGCAAAGAATGTTTCTAAAGAAAAATGATAAACTTGATGCGTTGGTGGGGCAAAACTCTGAATTCAAAGGTGACCTTACGACTCTTGGAACTCTAAGGATTGACGGCAAATTGGTTGGCAATATACAGGCTGACTGGGTTATCCTTGGCGACAGTTCATATGTAAAGGGGGATATAATTTCAAGGGGTGTTATAATAGGCGGCAGAGTTGATGGCAATGTCATAGCCGATGAAAATGTGGAGATAAGACCCAAAGGGGAATTATTTGGGGACCTTAATACAAAAAAGTTGTCAGTTGCAGAAGGTGGTGTATTCGAGGGCCGTTCCATTGTTCATAAAGACGAGACAAAGGTAATAGACTTTCCGAACAGAGAAGCATCAAAATAAGTGAATAGCACTGCCAAGATTTAATGGGTGTCGTAAAGCATTTTCTTGATAAATCAGTGCTTCGGTTTATTAACCAGAAAAGATGCAATTAACCATAAAAGAAGTTCTCCTTTCATAGTAGCATCAACACAATAGAAGTCCCTGAAAAACTCTGGAAACTCCAGAGAAAAATCTTATTGACAAAAATATGTTAAATAAGGTTTACTTTTATCTGTAAAAAACAAGTTTGGCTTTTATTCAGAAATACAAATTTATAAAAAGGAGGTTGCTATGGCTGTTTCAAGAAGGGACTTTCTGAAGATTTCAGGTGGAACACTCGTACTCGGTTCGCTCGGCGTTAATCTTGACCCTGTAAGGACATATGCGCAGGAACTCAGAATCAAAAATGCTAAAGAAACAACTACTGTCTGTCCTTACTGTTCTGTCGGCTGCAGTATAATCGTTCACACAAAAGACGGCAAGATTATCAATGTTGAGGGCGACCCTGACGGGCCCATCAATGAAGGTGCTCTCTGTCCAAAGGGTGCGTCTCTGTATCAGATGGCAAATAATCCATTGCGCCTGACCAAACCAAGGTATCGTGCTGCTGGCGCCACAGAGTGGAAGGAAGTAGAATGGGAATGGGCTCTGGATCAAATAGCAAGAAAGGTTAAGGACTCAAGAGACAGAACCTTTAAGACCACTTCGAAGTCGAAAGTGAAAGAGAAAAAACCTGATGGCAGCGAGGTTGAGGTCGAGAAGGATTTCATTGTCAACAGAACAGACGGCATAGCCCATGTGGGAAGTGCCGCGATGGATAACGAAGAGTGCTATTTGATGCAAAAGCTTGTCCGTTCATGGGGACTTGTATATATTGAACATCAAGCGCGAATATGACACTCCGCAACTGTAGCGGCTCTGGCAGAGTCGTTTGGTCGCGGTGCAATGACAAATCACTGGATTGATTTACGCAATGCAGACGTTGTCCTTGTGATGGGAAGTAATCCGGCGTCGAATCATCCGATTGCCATGAAATGGATTATGAAAGCAAAGGAGAAGGGGGGAAAACTTGTAGTAGTAGATCCCCGATTCACGCAGACCGCTGCAAAGGCAGACGTCTACGCCTCGCTCCGTTCAGGGACAGATATTGCCTTCTTAGGCGGTATGGTCAAATACATCATTGACAACAATCTCTATTTCCATGAATATGTGGTTAAATATACAAACGCCACATTCCTTGTAAATCCTGATTTTAAACTGCCTGCTCAACTTGACGGAGTTTTTTCGGGTTACGATGAAAAGACAAGAAAATATGATAAGAAGACATGGACATTCCAGATGGATGAAAAGGGAGTACCAAAGAAGGATATTACCTTAAAAGACCCCAATTGTGTGTTCCAACTGCTCAAGAAACATTATTCACGCTATACCTTCGATAAGGTATCGAGCATTACAGGAACTCCTAAGGATAAACTTGAAGAGGTTTATAAGATTGTTGGCTCAACAGGAAAACCTAATAGAGTGGCAACAGAATGTTATGCAATGGGCTGGACACAGCACACTGTTGGAGTGCAGAACATCAGAACATTTGCAATGATTCAGCTTCTCCTTGGAAATATGGGGATGGCTGGCGGCGGAGTTAATGCCATGAGAGGCGAGTCCAATGTGCAGGGTTCAACTGATTACGGACTTCTTTTCCATATTCTTCCCGGATATAATCCCACCCAGACAGCATCTCTTGTTGACCTAAAAGCTTATTTAGATAAATATACTCCAAAAACAAAAGAGCCGAGGAGCGTTAACTGGTGGGGTAACAGGCCAAAGTACGTTGCAAGCTATTTGAAAGCTATTTTCGGTGATAAAGCTACAAAGGAAAATGACTTTGGCTATGCATGGATGCCCAAACTTGACGAAGGTATGAACGCATCATGGCTTAATCTTTTTGACCAGATGTACAAAGGCAAGTTTGAGGGATTCTTCGCATGGGGTATGAATCCTGCTTGCTCCAGTGCCAACTCTACAAAGGTGAGAAAGGCTCTATCAAAGTTGAAATGGATGGTAAATGTTAATCTCTACGATAATGAGACTGGTTCATTCTGGAGAGGTCCTGGCATGAATCCAAAAGATATTCAGACAGAGGTCTTTATGCTGCCTTGCGCTTCCTCTGTTGAAAAGGAAGGAAGTATCAGCAATTCAGGACGTCTTGCTCAGTGGAGATATGCTGCTATAAAGCCTATCGGGCAGTCTATGCCTGATGCTGAGATTATGAATGAGCTTTATTTCAAGGTAAAGAAACTCTATCAGAAGGAAGGCGGCAAATTCCCGACACCAATACTTAATCTTACATGGGAATACGGCGAAAAGGATAAAGACGGAAGGGTTAAACATGTTGATGTTCACAAGATAGCAAAAGAGATAAACGGATACTATCTTGCTGATACGTATGATAAAAGCGCAACTCCTCCAAAGCTTCTTGGCAAAAAAGGAGACCTTGTTGTCAACTTTGTTAGTCTGCAGGCAGATGGGACAACATCATGCGGCAACTGGCTTTATTCCGGAAGTTACACTCAGAAGGACGGCAAGGTCATCAATATGATGGCAAGAAGGGGCAAAGAAGACCCTACAGGCCTCGGCTTATATCCAAACTGGGCATGGGCATGGCCGCTTAATAGAAAGATTATATATAACAGGGCATCGGTTGACCCTAAAGGCAATCCATGGGATCCGAAGCGTCCGGTTATAAAATGGAATCCAACAAAGATAAATCCAGCTAACAATAAGCCGGGCGTCTGGGAAGGCGATGTGCCTGATGGGCCTGCACCTCCTCTGGCAGATGAAAAGGCAGGCAAACTGCCTTTCATTATGAGGGCAGACGGAGTGGGCGCCATATTCGGACCCGGGCTTGTTGACGGGCCTTTCCCTGAGCATTACGAGCCTCTGGAGTGCCCGCTTCAGGAAAACCCGATGTCCAAAAAACACAGGATAAATCCAACGATAAAACTTTTCTACACAAAGGAAGGTGGGTTGCCTGAAGATGTATTCTTCTCATGTGATACACGTTATCCTTATGTTGGTACAACATACAGGGTTACTGAACACTGGCAGACAGGTGTAATGACAAGGCACAAGCCGTGGCTGCTTGAAATGCAGCCCCAGATATTTGTGGAAATGAGCAAAGAACTTGCCGCAGATAAGGGAATCAAGAGCGGTGATAAGGTAACAGTTTCTTCAGCACGTGGAAGCATATGGGCTATTGCGATAGTTACCGACAGGTTTAAACCTTTCAAGGTTATGAATACCACAATTCATCAGGTTGGTATACCTTGGCATTTCGGATGGCAGTTCCCGGAAGATGGCAGTGGCGGTGACAGCGCAAATATCCTGACGCCAACTGTTGGCGATCCGAATACAATGATACCAGAATCAAAGGCCTTTATGGTCAATATAGAAAAGGCGAGGGGGTGATACCATGGCAAGATATGGACTGCTTATTTCACCGGAGTTATGTATAGGATGCAGGGCATGTCAGGTTGCATGTAAGTCATGGAACCAGCTTCCTGCTGATAAAACGAAAAATTTGGGGGGATATGAAAATCCATCTGACCTTACCCCTCATCTTTATAACAAAATACATTATGTTGAGGTGCCTTCAGATAAAAGTCCGATGCGGTGGCTTTTTGTAAGCCAGAGGTGCATGCATTGCGATGATGCAGGCTGCATGAAGATATGTCCTTCACCTGGCGCACTCTTCAAAACAAAAGAGGGTGCGGTAGCATATAATAAGGATAAGTGCATCGGATGTAAGCTCTGCGTGGCAGGTTGTCCCTTTAATGTTCCCCGTTTCGATGAGAAGGATAAGGTAACAAAGTGTAATCTCTGCAGTGACAGGATTTCCAATAACCTGCCTCCGGCATGTGCAAAGACCTGTCCAACAGGTGCAATTAAATACGGAGAAAGGGAATCCTTAATCAGCAGCGCCCAGAAGGTTGGATACGAAAAATTATACGGCAAGGCTGACCTTGGCGGTCTCGGTGCACTTTATGCCTTTAAAGATGCTCCGAAGTTGTATGATATGGTTGAAAACCCAGCAATACCGGAGACGGTAATCTTCTGGCATAACGTTCTTAAACCCCTTGCCTATGTAGGGCTTGGAGGCGTTGTGGCTGCGTCATTGCTTCATTATTTCGTTATTGGTCCTCACAAAGACGAAAAGGAGGTGGGCAAACATGAGTAAGATGGTTAGAAAAGCAAGCGTTGCTGAAATATTAAACCATTGGGTTCTGGCAATAAGTTGTATCCTGCTGTCAATAAGCGGATTCGGGTTCCTTTTCAAGATAGAATTCATCGGTTCCCTTTTCGGAGGGTTTAATTTGATGAAGACTATCCATAACTGGGTCGGCGTTGTGTTTTCAGTCTCACTTTTTTTCAGCATGTTCAACTGGCTTAAGGACTCACTTGCCTTCGACTCCGACGATATAGGATGGATAAAAGTTGCAGGAGGTTATCTGTCTCATAAAGTCAAGGTGCCGCCAATGGGCAAATTGAATACGGGCCAGAAATTCTATTATGTAGCACTGCTCTTTTTTGGCATGGCTATATCTATATCCGGCTACATCATCTGGCTTCTGCCTGGCAGTAGGAATTGGGTGCTCATTTCTCATTTATTACACAATATAAGTTTTGATATCCTTATGATAGCGATACCGGTTCATATGTATCTTGCGAGCATTGCAAATCCTGGTACATTTAGAATAATGATAAGCGGGACTGTTCCTCTTGAATGGGCAAAAAAGAAACATCCCAAATGGATAGAAGAGGCAAAGCTTGATTAGGGGATGCATTAGAGATTTCTGATTTTGCATAGACGAGTAACCATGCAGTACCTCGTGTAGTGAGGTTTGAAAGGGGTTCTCCAGAAATAATAATTTCTGGGGATACCCCCACTTTTTTAAACCATCTTACTAAAGGCAGCAGATACATCCAAAATTATTAACCAGCTCAGCATGAAATTAATAATGTGCTTAAAAGGAGCATTTAAATGAAAAAGCTATTTTTGCTATTCATATTTTTTTCCCTTGTTTCTGATTTGTCTGCAGCAGATATAAGATATAACATACCCATTGACGATTCTCCATCCTTAGGCCCTAAAAATGCCCCTGTCACTGTAATTGAATTTCTTGATTATCAATGACCGCACTGCGTTGCGGCCGGTCCGACCGTAGATAGACTGATGAAGGAATACGAAGGAAAGATTAGACTTGTGATAAAGCACTACCCTTATAAATACAGGGATTTTTCATACATATCTGCAGAGGCTTCACTTGCCGCTTTGGATCAGGGCAAATTCTGGGAGATGCATCATCTGTTGCACAAGAAATCTCCCCAGCTCGATAAGAACAGTCTCATAAAATATGCTCAGGAACTGGGACTTGATATTAAGAAGTTTACTGAGTCTCTTGATAAGATGAAACATGCAAAGATTATTGAGCGGGATGCAAAACTCGCTCTCAGTATGGACTTATACAGCACTCCCACTTTTTTTATCAACGGCAGAAAAGTTGTAGGAGATGTTCCGTACGAGTATCTGAAGAAAATTATAGCAGAGGAGTTGAATGCAAAGAGAAAATAGCATTAAATATTATCTGTTAATTTTATTATTTCTGTGTATACTGCCATGCTATGTTTATGCAGGTCATTTGGAGCCGTTTAAATCAGTTCCTGTTCCAGAAAAAAATCCGCAGACACCTGAAAAGATTGAACTTGGCAAAATACTTTTCTTTGACCGAAGGCTTTCCGGCGACGGAACCATGAGCTGTGCAACCTGCCATATTCCAGAGCAGGCATATACTGACGGTCAGGAAATTTCATTAAGTTATCCCACAACAAAAAATTGGAGGAATACCCCGACACTTATCAATATTGCTTTTTATAAATACCTGTTTCATGACGGAAGGGTCAGCACCCTTGAAGACCAGGCACTTTTTCCCATTATGTCGGCATTCGAAATGAATCTGAATCTCGATTTTCTTGAAGAGAAGATAAGGATTGTACCCGAATATGTGGATGCGTTTAAAAGAGCCTTTAATGGTGATGTCACAAGAGAAAGGATCGCAATGGCTATAGCGGCATTTGAGAGAACGCTTGTTTCTGTTAACTCGCCGCTTGACCGTTACTTAAAGGGCGACAAGAATGCATTGTCCAGAGATGCAAAAAAAGGCCTGGAAATTTTTACAGGCAAAGGCAAATGCAATGAATGTCATTATGGTATAAATCTGTCTGATGATAAATTCCATGCCTTAAATATCCCTGAAAATCCCACGCTTTATAATGACCCGAGAATAACTGCAACAAGAAGGTTCGTTGCAAAGGTATACCACTATGAGGACTACAAAAACCTTACAGAAGACCCCGGAAGGTATCTGATTACAAAGGATAAGAAAGACTGGAAGGCATTCAGAACCCCCACATTGAGAGAGATAGCAAAGACAGCGCCCTATATGCACAATGGCATTTTCAAGACGCTTGACGAGGTAATAGATTTTCTTGATAATGGAGGAGGCAAGGGTAATACTCTACTTAAACCTTTAGGACTTACAAATGATGAGAGAAGATATCTTAAGATATTTCTTATGGAAGCATTGAGCGGAGAGGATATCGTTATAAAATTTCCGCAAATTCCGTAAGCTTTATATTTTTATTCTGTCATAAAAGAGCATTGCAAGGAGTAAATTGTGGATATGGATTTGATAAAAGGAATAGATGCCAGTATAGAAGAGAGACCTTACTTAAAAGACACGCTGAATTTTTACAAAAAGGTTGCCGAGTTTAAGGGCGTTTTGTACGACATATACAAAAGCCCTGTCAGTTCAGGTGATTGGTCATATCCTGCTGAAAGAATAACGCAGATTTTTAAAAGCTTCTCATCTATTTTTGATATACCAGAGGAAAGCATAGAACCTTTGAAAGAGGCAATTAAACTCAACAGGATTGACTTTGCAAAACTTCCGCTCAATGATGTACCGGAATATGATTTTTCATATAATGAGTTTTCACATAATGAGGACGATATACTCCTTTTTCTCATCAGCAAGTCTTTTTTCCTCAGGCTGAAAGATTCACGTAATCCGGGTGAAATATTCTGGGAAAACGGAAAGTGTCCTGTATGCAAATCAACACCTTCATTTTCATTCAATATGGGTGAGGAAGGGAGAATGCTGTATTGTTCATATTGCGAAAGCAGGGGATGGTGGAACAGGATAGGCTGTCCGAATTGTGAAAGTAACAGCGCTGATAAAATCATTACACTGGAGTTTGAGAAAGAGGAAGGGTTTAAGCTCAGTCTTTGCAACGAATGCAGCAGCTATGTGAAAACAGCAGAGCGAAGGCTTCTTGACAACTATCCTCCGGATATTCTTGATATTATAAGTCTGCCTCTTGATATTGTTGCTCAAAACAGGGGTTATCAGCGCCTTTCTCCGAATCCCATAGGCATGAGAAAGATGGCATCCAGAGACCTTGAATAATCAGGGTGCAAATTATTATCATAAAATTCGATGAAACAGATATTTCTTCAAATCCTTTCTCTTAAGGAAGCCCTTCAACTCTTATTTGATAACCTTGATGTTAGAGGCATTAACCGCCTTCCTTCTGAGATTGTAAAGGTTTCTAATTCTCTTGGAAGAATCACGGCAAAGCCTGTTTTTGCAAAGTATTCCTCACCATTTTATCACTCTGCTGCAATGGATGGTTATGCAGTACGATTCACGGATACATTTACAGCTTCCGAATCATCACCGGCGCTTCTGAATATAGGAGAGAATGCGGTTTATGTTGATACAGGCGACCCTATGCCTGAAGGATTCAATGCAGTCATAATGATTGAGGATGTCAATCTTATCAGGAATCAGGAATCAGTAGTCAGGAGTCAGAATACAAAAGATGAATATATTGAAATTTATGCACCGGTGACCCCTTATCAGCATGTCAGGACAATCGGAGAAGATATAGTTGCAACAGAGCTGATAATCCCTGAAAACCACAGAATACGGCCGGTTGATATAGGAGCGATGCTTGCAAGCGGGCATACGGAAGTCTCGGTGATAAGAAAACCAAAAATCGCCGTAATACCTACAGGAACTGAGCTTATCGAGCCCGAGGATGTAATGAGCAGGCCCCCAAAGCCGCCAGAGATAATTGAATATAATTCTGTAGTGTTGTCAGGTCTTGCAGAAGAAATTGGCGCTGAAGCCATCAGATTTAATATTGTAAAAGATGATTTCGAAGAGATTAAAAAAACAATAGCTGATGCCAGCAAGTTATCGGATATAGTCATTATCAATGCAGGGTCAGGCAGGGGTTCTGAGGATTTTACAGCATCAGCGATAAAAGAGCTTGGAGATTTGATTATTAACGGTATCTCTATCAAGCCTGGCAAACCGCTTATCGCAGGATTTATTGACAACAAACCAGTATTCGGGATACCGGGTTATCCCGTTTCTGCATATCTAACATTCCAACTCTTTGTCAAACCATTAATTGAGAGACTGCTATCAATACCTGATAAAACAAAGGAGGCAGTAATAGCCACGATTTCAAGACAATTATCCTCACCGCTCGGCGTGGATGAATTTGTAAGGGTGAAGGTAGGGATTGTCGGGGGTAAATATATTGCGACACCTGTTGGCAGGGGCGCTGGATTGCTGATGTCCATTGTGCGTGCTGACGGAATGATAAAAATTCCTGTTAGCTCCGAAGGACTGAGGGCAGGGACAGAGGTTGAAGTTGAATTAATAAGGAATAAAAACGAGATTAAAAATACAATAGTATGCATAGGCAGCCATGACAACACACTCGATGTACTGGCAAATGCAATAAAAAAGAATTACCCGGAGTTCAGTCTTTCATCTGCGCATGTGGGTTCCATGGGCGGTCTGATGGCACTTAAAAGAGGGGAAGCACATTTTGCAGGAACACACCTTCTTGATGAAGAATCAGGAGAATACAATATATCGTTCATAAAGAAACATCTTGCAGAAAAGAAGACTGTCCTCGTTAATCTTGTTTACCGTACACAGGGACTTCTTGTAAAAAAGGGTAATCCTAAAAATATAAAAGGGTTTGAAGACCTGTTGCGGGATGATGTAATTTTCATTAATCGTCAGGCTGGTTCAGGAACGAGGCTCCTTCTGGATAAATATCTAAGGGATTCGGGAATAAATCCGTATATGGTCAAAGGATATGAGAGGGAGGAATATACCCATATGGCTGTCGCTTCTGCTGTCCTCACAGGACTTGCTGACACAGGTCTTGCTGTTTATTCCTCTGCAAAGGCGCTTGACCTTGATTTTATACCTCTTGCCAATGAGCGCTATGATATTGCAATACCTCATGAGTTTATGAATACAAAAATGATGCAGCTTCTTTTAAAGATAATCCGTGAGGATAACGAGTTCAGAGAAACGGTCAAATCCCTCGGCGGTTATGATATAAGTGATATGGGCAAAGTGATGTTTGAAGGCTGAATATGCGCGGTGATAAGGTAACTCTTACTTCATATCGATTAATTGAGGGTTTAAATGCTCTTTCACAGATATTTCGAGTATTTCGGCTGAATCTTCAGGCAGTAATCTCTTGGCGCCTATAAAGCGTTTAAAGTAATAAGGTGTTTCAAGACTGTCTATCGTGACGATTTTGGATTTTGAAGATGCATGGATAAAAAGATTGTTGCCGAGGTATATGCCTACATGAGAGGGGAAAGAGGCATATGTTCTGAAAAATACAAGGTCTCCGACTGATAATTCTTCTTTATTCACAGCGTCCCCTATTTTGAACTGCTCCCTTGCACTGCGGGGTAGATTAATCCCGATAATACTGTAAACCTTCTGAACATATGAAGAACAGTCCAGTGCAGCAATTCCATTGCCGCCGAATTTATAAGGTAAATGCAGCATTTTTTTGGCAAAGAGCACAAGTCTTTCTTTGATATCAAGGTCTGACAGCTCATTGGATGTTGATAATTCCTTAACCTCCTGTATCTTTGCAGATACTATTATAGGTGTTTTCTTTTTATCATAAGTGGCAGACGGGCTGGCATCCTCTTCGGTTTCTTTCTTTCTTGCAAGAAGGAGTTTCTGTCCCTCTTTGAGTGAGTTGCCTTTTAAGCCATTTAATTCTTTAATGTCTTCTATGCTTACATCGTATCTCTTTGAAATCTTCCATATGGTATCACCCTTTTTAACCATATGTGTTTTCGGCTCTAAATTTTTGACCAGAAGCTTCTGTGATACCTTTACATCATTTGTCCTGAGGTTATTTATCTGTTTTAGCTCTTTTACTGATATGGAATATTTCTTTGCGATTTTCTTCAGGGTATCGCCTTTTTTGACTGTATGATACTGTTCTCCGTTGACCTCTATATTTTCGCCCTTCTTTTTGACAGGTTTTTTA
This sequence comes from Thermodesulfovibrio sp., assembly GCA_013824325.1. Classification (GTDB taxonomy): domain Bacteria; phylum Nitrospirota; class Thermodesulfovibrionia; order Thermodesulfovibrionales; family Dissulfurispiraceae; genus PNNP01. The sequence goes on from PNNP01000006.1 coordinate 24,967, forward strand.
TTGCTGACATTGATTTTTAATTTAGTTCCTGTACGGAGTTTGTCGGACTGCAGATTATTGGCTTCTTTTAAAGCGGATATGGAAACGCCAAGCTTTTTTGAGATTCCATGCAATGTGTCCCCGTCCTTTACAGTATAAGTTGTTGCATAAACGGTTGATGTCAGGAATATGAAAAGCATAAAAGTTAACAAGGCATATATTCTTTTCATTTAAACCTCCTCTTACTCCCGAACATCAGGCTGCCTCATCTCTCAGAAAATCACTGATTGGCGGTAAATCACTCAGGTTTTTCAAGCCAAAATACTGAAGAAACTCTCTTGTCGTGCCGTATAAAAAGGGTCTGCCGGGTGTTTCTTTTTTTCCGATAATCTTGATAAGCCTTTTTTCCAGCAGGCTTTTTATTGCACCGTCAGAGTGGACACTCCTTAACTGGTCTATTTCAAGTTTGGTTATCGGCTGTTTGTAGGCTACGATTGCCAGGGTTTCAAGGGCAGGCTGGGAGAGTTTGTTTGATATATGTATGTTTTTGAATCTTTTAACCCATAAGCCCACGTCAGGGTCTGTAACCATCTGATAGCCGTCTGCTATTTCAGTAATCAATATTCCGGAATTTCTTTCTTTGTAGTCTGAGATTAGTTCGTTCATTAGTTTTTTAATCTCCAGCTCCTGCATTTCGGTGGTTTTCATTATAGCATTAACAGTGACCGGTTCGCCAGCCACAAAAAGCAGTGCCTCAAGTATGGCTTTTTGCTGCCGGGGTTTATCTGTTTGTTCAGGTGCAGTGTATCCTTCCAATGTTTCTATCTTTGGGATTTCCACCTTTTCTTCCAAATTCTCCATCGCTAAAATTATAACAAAAGATTATATAAAATTCAAAAAAAATGTTATATTTTAGAAAACGGCAAGTAGGGAGAGTGTGGAAATGAACAGACGCATTGTATTCTTAGTGATGGCTGCTGTCTTTATGTTTTCATCAAATATAAGCAGCATACATGCTTTCAGCACTGATGGCTGCGAGGCAGACTGCAAAAAATGCCATGCTCTGAGCAATCAGGAGGTTGAAGCCATACTGAAAAAACTTAATAATCCTAATGCAAAGATATTCAGCATAAGGATGAGTCATGTAAAAGGGCTGTGGGAGGTGTCTTTTCAGGATAGAGGACAGAAAGGCGTATTTTATGTTGACTTCTCCAAAAACTTCATTCTGTCAGGTTCCATAATCGAGGTTAACACAGGTTCAAACAAGACTGCTGAAATAGTTTATAGAATTCCTGCGGGTAAAGTTGATTTTAATAAGATACCACTTGACAATGCATTTGTCATGGGCAATTCTGAAGCTAAAAGAAAGGTAGTTATATTTTCAGACCCTGATTGACCGCACTGCACAGAACTTCATCAGGAGATGAAGAAGGTTATAGAAAAGAGGAAGGACATTGTCTTTTATGTTAAGCTTTATCCGCTAATCAAACCTGATTCTGACAAATACCAAAGTATTGTGTGCGAAAAATATTCAAAGATGCTCAATACACCCGAATTCAGCATTAAGAAAAAAGCAGGTAGGAAAGAGAATGCTGATTGTGATATCAAGAAAATTGAGAACGGTCTGAAATTTGCCAATTCCATAGGAGTTACGGGTACGCCAACATTAGTAATGCCCGGCGGCAAAATGTACAGCGGGAAAATGCCGGCAGATGTGCTTATTGAGCTTATTAATGGGAAATAAATTTGAAAAAATCCGCTGAACAGGAGAATTAATCTGGACACTATTCTTACCTTATTAATAGTATCTCTTCTTTTAGCACTGCTTGCTTATTTTGTATTTGTGCTGCCGCGTTTTTTGCGCAGAAAAGAGAAACTGCCAAAGAAACAAGAAATAGATATGGTCATGGACGCTTTCCAGACACTCGGGAAAGAAATAAAGTCACTCAGAGAGCAGCTTATCATGAAGGAAAGACTTGCTGCACTCGGAGAAGTTTCTGCGGGCATAGCCCATGAGTTCAGAAACCCGATGGGCGTGATAGCAGGTTATGCAAGACTTCTTTTGAAAAGTTTTGATGAAACCGACAAGCGGAGAGAAATCGTTCAAAGCATTCTTAAAGAGATTGAAAGTATGAACAGGGTTATGGAGGAGCTGCTCAGATTTTCACGTTCCGAGCCTGTAAATAAAGTGAATCTAAGTATTACAAAATTAATCGGAGAAATTATTCATGATACAGGGGAACCAGAACACATACATTTCACTTCAAATGAACCGGTTATCGTCAGAGGAGACGAAACGCTTCTTAAACAGGCGATAAATAATCTTCTTCAGAATGCTAAAGAGGCGGGCAGTGAAATATGGATAAATGTTGAAAAGGGAATCTCTTCCGGCAAAGAGGGTTTGTTTATTTCAGTCAGGGATAATGGCGATGGAATAGAGGCAGATGATATTGAAAAAATATTCATGCCTTTTTATACAAGGAAGGCAGGGGGACTGGGGATAGGGCTGTCAATTGTTCAGAAGGTGGCAATGGCTCACGGCGGAACAGTTGATGTGGAAAGCAGGAAAGGGGAAGGAAGTACATTTCGTTTGTTTTTACCGGTATAATAATGACAATGCAAAGGATTCTCATAATAGAAGATAAAAAAAGCATGGCTGATATGCTGAAGCGGACATTGCAGTCCGAGGGTTTTAATGTCAGGTCAGCAAATAATGTTAAAGACGGCATCACTTTACTTTCATCAGGGAGTTTAGATGTTGTGGTTACAGACCTGAAGCTCCCTGACGGCGATGGTATGGAAATTGTAAAGGCAGTAAAGGAGAGTTATCCCTTCATTCCTGTAATTGTCATGACCGCATACGGAAGCATTGAAATTGCGGTTAAGGCTGTAAAAGAAGGGGCTTATGATTTTATTACAAAGCCATTTGACCCTGACCATCTTCTTTTGATAATAAAAAGGGCATTATCAGAAAGAGTTTCCAAAAAGGAAAATCTCGTTTTGAAAAAGGAGTTTTCGAGCTTTTTAAAAATGCCCGAGATTATCGGTGTAAGCAAGGCATGGCAGGAAGTAATGGGCAATGCAAGGAAACTATCTCCGCTTAAAACAACCGTCCTTATATTAGGTGAAAGCGGTACAGGTAAAGAGCTTATTGCAAGGGCAATCCATCATTTAAGCCAGAGGGCGAATGCGCCTTTTGTAGCTATTAATTGTGCGGCAGTCCCTAAGGATTTAATCGAAAACGAGCTTTTCGGACATGAGAAGGGTGCTTTTACAGGAGCGCATGAGATTAAACTCGGAAAATTTGAACTGGCTGAAAAAGGCACAATATTCCTCGATGAAATCGGGGATATGGCGATGCCTTTGCAGTCAAAGCTTTTGAGGGTTTTGCAGGAAAATGAATTTGAAAGGGTAGGCGGGACAAGAAAGATTATAGTTGATTTGAGGGTTATTGCAGCAAGCAATAAAAATCTTGAGAAGGAAGTTTCGGAAGGGCGCTTCAGGGAGGATTTATTTTACAGACTGAACGTATTTCCGATAGTTATACCGCCTTTAAGGGAAAGAACCGAAGATATTATCCCCCTTACAAAATACTTTGTTTCGCTTTTTTCAAGAGAGATGAACAAAGGACTTTTGTCCCTTTCAGATGAGACACAAAGAATCCTTTTGAGCTATGACTGGAAGGGCAATGTAAGGGAGCTCAGGAATGTAATAGAAAGGGCTGTTATAATGTGTGATGGGCTGACTCTTCTACCCGAGCATTTTAATCTGACCGCTTCGGTTTTGCAGGATAAACTTGATTTGAATGCGTCCTTGCATGAGGTGGCTGAATCAGCAGTGAGGTTTGCTGAGAAAAAGCGGATAGAGAGTGCATTAAGAGAGACCGGCGGCAACAAAAGCAAGGCAGCAGGGATTCTTAAAGTCAGCTATAAAACCCTCCTTACCAAGTTAAAGGACTACGGCATTTCTTAGCACAATTAATTCATAAATTTTTTCTGAATGCAAGTAGCATCCGTCTTTCAGCAAGATAAATTAGCCCTGATTATTCACACATTGCTAAAAATTCATGAATTATTAGGGTTAGTATGTAAGAAATTACATATTTACTATGAAGCTGATTACACAATGAATGCCCATCTTTTTTAAAACACATTGAAAATAAAGGCAATTTAGTTTATATTTTAATGGCATCGTAATTGCTTCTTTAATATTAAAGGATGGAAAGTTATGCGAAATAACAGGCAGAGAGGATTTTCACTTGTTGAGATTCTGATAACCATTGCGATTTTAATAATACTGGCAGCGATTGCCATCCCGTCCTTTCAGGGATATGTTATCAACACAAATCTTAAAAGTGCTGCAAGGGATTTATCTGCAGACTTTTTTAATTGCAAGGAAAGGGCGGTAGCTGAAAACAGGCAATATAGAATAACTTTTAATGTTGGAGCTAACAACTATACAATAGAACAACCCCCCGGCACTGCCATCGCTCCAGCAAAAAGTCCGTTAACATTTGGGGCTAATATACAGATTACAAACGCAGCTTTTGGTAACGGGTCGTCCATTACATTTCAGACAAGGGGAACAGCCACTATGGGAAGTGTTACTTTGACAAACAGCAGGGGCTCAACAGCAATAATAAGTACAAATATTACAGGAAGGCCAAGTGTTCAATTTGCTATGCAATAAAAAAGGCATCAGCATGATAGAAGTGCTTATAGCGCTATTTATCACAATGATTGGCGTTATGGGCCTTATCTCCATGCAGCCGCAGGCATGGCTGCTTGCCGGGAGGTCTGATTTTCTCGGCAGGGCATCGCAGATATTGCATGAAGAATTTGAGATAAATGAAGTCAATATAATGAACCCTCGCAATGCAAATGCTACATGGGGCGCTGCTTTGCCAACTACTAACAACTCTTCAATAAACAATGCGAGGGCAGTTACCATAAGCGGAGCCGGGCAGCGGGGTGATGTGACATTTACTGTAAATACGACTATTACAAATATTGGAAACAATATCTGGAGGGTTACAATAACCGTGACATGGACTGGCAACAACAGAGGCATTTCTGAAAGTCTCATTGTGACAAGGCAGGAATTTTTCAGGTTTCCTGCGGGGGCATGATTATGAATATGATTATAAAAAAGAATACAAAA
>PNNP01000007.1 GCA_013824325.1 Thermodesulfovibrio sp.
GGTCACGCCTTCAGGCGGTTTGAATTCAAATACGCTGTCTTTAAATCCCGTATTAACCTTCACATCTTTCAAATGAATATCAATCCTGTTGGAAAGCCTATCGGTGATGGTCATGGATTCTATCGGGAATTCACTGTCAGAAGTAGAAATCTCAATAGTTGAGATATTGCCCATGTTTTTTTTTGGTTTTAGTAAAAGCTTATTATTTTTTGTTGCAACATCAAAATCATTTTTTATATCAGCAAAGCCGTTTAGAAGCGCTATGGGAGTCTGTCCGTAAGTTGCCCTGTCAAATCTTCCTTTAAACACCTGTTGTTCGTTCTTTTGGTAAATGATTATTGCATCGCCGTTAATATATACAAACTGAGGTTTTTCTCCCTTGTATTCCAGTTTCATCTTTGCAGACTTAATGAAGAACTGTCCCTTATATGTATCGGTTCTCTTGAGGTCTTTGATATAGCTTTTCTGGACAAAGCTTCCCCTGATGTCTTTTGTATTCTCGTAGAACTTCTGGATTTTTGTTATTTCATCATCTATTGAAAATGCAAAGCAGGATGCAGGATATAGGATAAATAGCATGAATGAAATTAATCCAAATCTTCTTATTATTTTCAGCGTGTTAAATTCTGACTTCTGACTTCTGACTTCTGACTTCACCGATTATCTCCTTCCAAGAAAATCCCTCGGCTTCCCAGCTCCTTTCGGAGGCCCAGCAAGTCCGTCTTCTTCAAGAAGCTCCATGATTCTTGCGGCCCTGTTATAGCCGATTTTAAATCTCCTCTGTATGGATGAAATGGAGATCTCACCAACAGACTCAGCAAACTCTATAACCCGCTGGTACACCTCATCCCGCTCGCCTGAGTCATTTATTAATCCCATTTCCTTTTCCTCAATCATCACAATACTTTCAAAGGATGAATAATCAGGGTTCCCTTGCAACTTTACATATTCAGTTATTGATTTAACCTCTGATTCGCTTATGTATGCGCCGTGTATCCTTACAATTCTGGAGCCGGGCACCATAAACAGCATGTCTCCCATGCCGAGAAGCTGCTCCGCTCCATGCGCATCAAGGATTGTTCTGGAGTCTATTTTTGATGTCACCTGAAATGAAATCCTTGCAGAAAAATTTGCCTTTATCAGTCCTGTTATTACATCAACAGACGGTCTCTGGGTTGCAAGGATGAGGTGAATGCCTGACGCCCTTGCCATCTGGGCAAGTCTTGCAATGGCATTTTCCACATCACTCGGTGCTGTAAACATCAGGTCAGCGAGTTCGTCAATAAAAACCACTATATACGGCAGGCGTTCGGAGGGCGATACCTTCTTGTTATAGTTTTCTATGTTTCTGGTGGCTCTTTCAGCAAGGAGTCTGTATCTCCTTCCCATCTCATAGACTACTTTCTTTAATGCATCGGATGCCTCTTTCGGGTTGGTTATGACAGGTGCGATTAGATGCGGAATGTCTGAATAGGCTGACAGCTCAAGCAGTTTGGGATCAATCATCAGCATCTTTACCTCATGCGGTGCAGCTTTGTAAAGAATACTCATTATCATTGTAGTTATCGAAATGCTCTTGCCCGAGCCTGTTGCACCTGCGACTAAAAGGTGAGGCATCTTTGCAAGGTCAGTGACAACAGGATTCCCAAAAATATCCTTGCCGAGAGCTAATGTTAGCAATGACGGACTCTTCTGAAAATTCTCGGAAGCTATTATCTCCCTCAGGCAGACAGTTGCACGCTGTCTGTTAGGCACCTCTATGCCGATAGCTGCTTTGCCCGCGATAGGATATACCCTGATACTCGGTGCACGGAGGGCAAGTGCAAGGTCGTCGGATAAAGAGACTATCCTGTTTATCTTCACTCCCGGGGCAGGTTCAAATTCGTACATCGTTACTATTGGACCCGGATAAGCCTGTTTTATCTTTCCGCTTACGCTGAAGTCGGTTAATTTTCTTTCCAGTCCTGCCGCTGCTGTATTCAGCTCCTCCCTTGTCGGACCTGATGTTTCTTCACCATATTTCAGGAATTCAATGGCAGGCAGGATATAACTGCTGTCCATTTCAGCGGGAACCGGAGATATGGTTATATGTTTTGTGCGTATTTTTTCGGTCTGATAAACAGGTTCTTCAATAATTGGTTCAGCAATCATAATGTCCATATCATAGCTTTCCGTCTTAATCTCTTCCTTAGTTTTCTTTTTACTTTTCCTCTCTGTTAGATATGAAAAAGGAGAAACAGGGCTCATCAGGATTATAGAAATTAGAAAAATAGCAATGCTCAGTATATATGCGCCTACTTTTGAAAGGAATGATTCAAAAAGGTTTGAGAGCATATATCCTGACAATCCGCCGGCATCATTGCCTAAAATGGGCAATGTTTCTGACATAAGCTGAAAAAGTACGGATAAAGAGAGCATAAAAATTAACGCCCCTAAAACATGTATTCTGTTTCTTTCTTTGTTGAGGATTTTTCTAATTCCGTAGATTAAGAGAAAGACAGGTATGATATAACCCGTCAATCCTATGAATGAGAGCATTGCATCTGATATGTATGCTCCTACAATCCCGCCGTAGTTTTTAGGAGGGATTGTAGAAAGCGTGAATAATGATTCATCCCATTTGTTGTGGGTAAAAAGAGATAGGGCAATATAAAGGCTTCCCAGAATTGAGATTATGCCGATTATATCTGCGATCCTTTTTCTTTTTACCTGAGAATCCGCTGTATCGTTTTTAGACATATGTTGTTACCGTCTTAAAAAGTATTCGTTTTCGCCCATATAAATATTATTATAACAGCAAGCAGAAATCTATAATAGACAAAGATATTCAGGGGATGATTCTTCAGGAACCTAAGAAGAAACTTTATTGCAAACAGACCGGAGATAAGCGCTGCGATAAATCCTGTCATAAATATATCAAAATGATAAGCCTCAGGTGTTTTAATCAGCTTCCTTCCTTCAAACAGGGTTGCCCCGGCAATTACAGGGGTTGAGAGAAGGAATGAAAACTTCGCAGCAGACTCCCTCTTTAGATTTCTGAAAAGACCTGCAGTAATTGTTATGCCTGACCTTGAGACTCCTGGAATTAATGCAATTGCCTGTGCAAAACCGATAAATACAGAGTCATTGAAGGAGGGCAGGTTGGTTGAGGGCTGGATGGCTGAACGGGCTGCACTGTATTTCTCGGCACTCAGCATCAGGATGCCGAACCCTATCAGTGAAAAGACGATTATAAGCGGACTTCTTAATGTATGCTCTACAATATGATTGAGCAATATGCCTGCTAAACCTGCAGGGATTGTGGCAATGATGATGAAAAGGAACATTTTCCTGTCAGTTGTAAGCATGTATATCCAATCTCTGTAAAAACAGATTATTAAAGCAACAAGCGTTCCGCTGTGAAGGGCAACATCAAATGTAAGTGTGTTGATTTCTCCTCCCCAGTTAAAGAACCACGGGAATAAAATGAGATGGGCTGTGCTGCTTATTGGAAAGAATTCAGTGATTCCCTGAACCAAACCAAGTATTATTGCCCTGAATATTTCTGAATCCAACTATAACTCCATTATTATCGGCATTATCATTGGCCTTCTGTCCATTCTGTCCCTCAAATATTTTTTAAGGGTGGAACGCAGCTTTGCCTGAACCAGAGAGATATCTGATATAACATCCTTCTGAAGGCTTAAAAGAGTTTCAGACATTAAATCCCTGACTTCATTAATGATGTCCTGAGAGGCATCTTCGAATATAAACCCTCTTGATATAATCTCGGGTCCGAAGACTATTTTCTTTGTGAGTTTTTCGAGTCCGACAATAATTATTACTATGCCGTCATGAGCAAGCCTTCTCCTGTCTCTTAGCACGACATCCCCTACACCTGTTACTCCATTGCCGTCAATAAATATCCTGCCGGCTGTTATTTTCTCGTTTTTTGACACGCCGCTTTCTGTTATTTCAAGAACGGTACCGTTTTCGAGGATGAAGATGTTCTCTTTCGGTATGCTTGACTTTTCTGCCAGTTGTGCATGATATTTGAGATGCCTGTATTCACCGTGTATGGGCATAAAATATTTTGGCTTTACAAGATTTATCATGAGCTTCAATTCTTCTTTTGAGGCATGCCCGGATACATGTATCTCGGAAACTTTTTCATATTTTACATCTGCCCCTCTCATCATAAGGTGGTTTATGATTTTTCCTATGGAGCGTTCATTGCCAGGAATAATCTTTGCCGAAATAATGACTGTATCGCCTTCTTTTATCTTTATATGTTTGTGCTCGTCCGTAGCAATTCTCGAAAGCACGCTCAGTGGCTCTCCCTGGCTTCCGGTAGTTATTATCACCACCCTGTCGTCAGGAATATCTTTCATATGCTCGATTCTCAGCCATGTATTTTCAGGCATTTTCAGATAACCAAGTTCCAGTGCAATCTGTGCATTGGAGATGATGCTTTTTCCGCACATCACGACTTTTTTTCCATACTGCAAGGCCACATCAATTGCCTGCTGGATTCTGTGGATATTCGTTGCAAAGGTGGCTATGATTATCCTGCCCTTTGCCTTTGAAAATATGTCTTCAAATGCCCTTCTGACCTCTTTTTCGGAGAATGTGAATCCCCCTTTTTCTGAATTAGTGCTGTCAGAAAGCATCAGCAAGGTTCCCTTTTCTGCATATTCTGTAAATTTGTAAAGGTCCATCAATTCTCCGTCTACAGGTGTGGGGTCGAGCTTGAAGTCGCCCGTGTGAATAATATTTCCAAGCGGTGTGTTTATGCCAAGTCCGACACCGTCCACGATGCTGTGAGTAACTCTTATAAACTCGATATTAAATACGCCGACATTAATCTTGCCCCTTGGTCTGACAGTAATCAGGGGTATGTCGGTTATATTGTATTCAGTCAGTTTTTCTTTAACGAGTGCAAGCGTTAAAGGTGTCCCGTATACAGGGACATTTACTTCCTTCAGCAGAAACGGAAGGGCGCCTGTATGGTCTTCGTGACCGTGTGTCAGAATGATTCCTTTTAGTTTTTCCCTGTTCTCCAGAATATACGAGAAGTCCGGTATGACAAAGTCCACACCGAGCATCGCTTCTTCAGGAAACATTAATCCTGCATCCACTACAATAAGGTCATCAGCATACTGGAAGGCGGTCATGTTTAAGCCGATTTCTTCAAGACCGCCGAGTGGAATTACAAGAAGTGATTGATAGTCCATAGTTCATAGTTCATAACAGGCAGCAGCTATAAGCTATCAGCAATAAACTATCAGATTATCTCCAGATTTCTATTAATTCTTCAATATTAACCTCACCATCCATGACCTGCTGGATTATAGGTTTTGCTGTCTGTTCATCCGCTTTTGCATTCCTGATATCTATTATCCTGTCTGCTATGGTTAAGAAGGCATCAGTAACATCAGGACTGAACCTTTTCTCTCTTTGCTTTTTTATATAGTCCACTGCCATTTCAGTTGTCCATTCTGTCTTATAAATCCTGTTTGATGTTGTTGCATCAAAGACATCTGTTATGGCAACAATACTTCCGGATATGGGGATATTAATCCCCTGTAATCCAAGTGGATAACCGTTTCCATCCCACCTTTCATGATGCGTTAAAGCAATCTCTCTGGCGAGTTCAAGGAGGGGCAGATTTGTTCCCTCAAAAATCTTGGCACCTATGACCGTATGGAGTTTTATTACATTGAATTCATCCTCGCTCAGTTTACCGGGTTTCTGCAAAATATCGTCAGGTATGCCGAGCTTGCCTATATCGTGCATCGGTGCTGCGTAATTCATCATCAGTCTTTTTCCCCGGCTTATTCCCAGTTCTTCTGTCAGGAGATTTACATATGCCACTATCCTCTCAATATGTCTTCCTGTTATGTCATCCCTGAATTCCGCTGTTCTGCCGAGTCTTGTTATGATCTCAATCTCGCTGTTTTCAAGCAGTCTGGACTTTTCCAGAAGGTTTAATTCCATCATGTCAAGAGACTTGGCTAAAATCTCATGACGTTCCTTTATTTTGAGCATGTTATCAACCCTTAATTTTAGTTCTTCGACAAAGAACGGCTTTGTAATATAATCGTCAGCTCCGAGAGACAGGGCTCTGATGATGCTCTGTTTATCGGCTATTGCCGAGATGATGATTACGGGGAAGTAATTTTTTTCTCTTAATTCTTTCAGGTACGTCAAAACTTCAAAGCCGTCCATTTCAGGCATCATGAGGTCGAGTATCGTGATGTCCGGCAGTCCATCTTTTTCAATGGAAGCAATAAATTCCTTCCCGTCGGATGCAGACTTGATAATGATATCCGAATCGTTTTCAAAGACAGCGCTTACAAGCTCTATATTGGTCGGCACATCATCAACAACAAATATTATTCTTTGCATCAGCCTCTTCCAAATCCTGTTATCAAATATCTAAAATTTAACTTTTGGAACTTCTTTCTCGGCTTCGGGTATATCATAATATGCAGCCTCACCGACTCCTGCAATTGAAGCTATAATACCCCCGAAGACGGTTCTTCTGTAAGTATTGAGTATTTTAACAACTTCGTTATAACGTTTTCTTTCAACTGAAATCCTGTTTTCTGTTCCTTCAAGGCTGTCCTGTAATTTTAAAAATGACTCGTTCGCTTTTAATTGCGGATATGCTTCCCTGAGAACGAGAAGTCTTGACAGGACTCCTTCAAGCGCATTGGATGCCTGAATTTTGTCCTTGGGAGTTTGAGCCTGAAAATACTTTGTCCTTGCCTGTGCAATATTCTCGAACAGTTCTTTTTCGTGTTTTGCATACCCCTTCACAGTTTCCACAAGATTGGGAATCAGGTCATAACGTCTTTTTAATTGATTTTCAACCTGCGCCCATTGTGCCTTTACCTGTTCATCCATTGAGACTACTTTGTTGTATTGCCCGATTCCCCAGCCGACAATCCCGATGCCTATCAATACGATAATGCCAACTACTACAAGTGCTATCTTTAATCCTCTGTTCATGATACCTCCTTATATATTAAATCATTCTTTATAGTTTAATTACCAGTCTCCTGATGCGCCGCCTCCGCCAAAATCTCCTCCTCCGCCTCCGCCGAAGCCGTCAAATCCGCCTCCTCCAAAACCGCCTCCTAATCCGCCAGAACCCCACCACATGCCCCCTCTTTTAAATCCGGAGGCTCTTCGTCCAAGTCTGAATCTGAAAAGGATAAATGGTATCAGGGGAATAAAGATAAAGGCAAATGCAATATAATTAAACCATTTAGAGTCATAAAAACTTCTTTTGTGAATTTTTTTGCTTGCTTTCGGCATTCCTGTTATCTCGACGCCCTCTTTTTTGGAGATTGTTCCAATTATAACGAGAGCGGCGTTCAGTATCCCTGCGCTGTAATCGCCCTTTCTGAAGTGCGGAACAAGATAATCCCTTCCAATTGAACCCACCATACTGTCGGGCAGTATTTCCTCCAGTCCATAGCCTATCTCAAGGCGATATTTCTTATCGTTCAGGGCAATTGTTATTAAAACACCGTTGTCTTTGCCTTTCTGACCGAGCTTCCATTTTTCAGCAGTTCTTATAGAGAAATCTTCGATGCTCTCTCCATCAAGACTTTTAATGGTCAGAATGACCATCTGTGCGGTTGTCTTCTGTTCCAGTTCCCTGAGGTATGCATTCAATTGCATTTTCACATCATCACGTATGATGCCTGCAAGGTCAACAACATAATTTTGCGGAACCACCGGGGGCTCGGGTGTTACAGCAAAAACAAAGTGAGAGGTAAGAAATAAAAAGCAAGAAATAAAAAGCAAGGAGTAAGAAGTGAGAAGTAAGAAGTGAGAAGGGATGAATAAAATAAATTTGCTTCTAATTCCCCATTTTTCGCTTGCGGTTTTATTAATCTGACGATGGCTGGAGTTCATTAACAATCTTGGCAATAGCCTCTAAATTTTTATAATATTGCTTAAAGAAGATATGGAGGTCCTCCTTAGAAGGTTTAAGCAGATTTGCTTTTACCATAATCATCTTTTCAAAGACATCCTTCCTAATGTCGGTTATATCTTCAATTGTTTTAATTACGTCGCGCTTTTTGACAGGCGGTTCCTTGCCTAATAAAAAAACAATCGCTCTGAAGAGAGTTATGATGCCTGTAATAGATTTAGACAGAAATTTCAACATGATGTCTTTCTCACCCATAGAAGATATATAGCCCTGCCATAGTCCGAGAAGTTTTGTCTTTATTTCACGTTCGCACTGGAGTCTCAGATTGGATTTGTTAATCTGAATGTCTTTTAATATATCGGAGCCGTATACAATCTTGTGAATCAGCCTTAAATCAAGAAATTCTATGGGAAAGACGTCACAGGAGTTCTTTATATAGTCAGATGTTATAACCAGTGGGGCGGCAATCTTTTTCCCCTTAAACTTTCTGCCGAGAGAGGCAAGAAATTCGATGAAATCGAAATTAATCTCGTTAAGGATTATTGCGGAATTAATATTCGAGCTTTTTTCATTGAAATCTGAGGTGACAGCGCTTCCGGTGACGTATATGGAATTGATGTTTTCATGAAATGCCTTCAGTATCTCATGGAAAAAAGGTGATATGCGATCTGAAACAGATTGATTGACTTCAGAAAGTTGCAGCTCTTTCACGGCTTTTAATACCTCCTACGCTTTTCTAATTTCTAAATCCCGGCTGATGAATTTTTTTGCAGATGCTCTGTTCTGAATTTACTCCATAAGATTTCAAAATCTTCTATTCCCTGTTCAACCTCTTTTAGAAATTCTATTCTTGTTTCAATACGTTCTTTTGCGAGTTTCATGTCATTTTTTATATTGTCAAATACTGTTTTGCAAGTGCCGGTAATTTTGTTTATTTCATCTGATATGCTTCTGTCAAGCCCTGCAAGGTGCATATGTATATGGGCAAATAGTTTTTTATTCTGTTCCGACACCTGTTGCAGCACATCATTTTCAAGATTCTTCCTTACCCAGAAAAGGCCTTTTCTAAGTTTTATATCATCGAATTTGTAACCCCCTGTTTTGGTTTTAACCCTGCCCAGAGAAATGAGCATCAACAAAGTGCCCAGGAACCCTCTTTTCCTTGCAAGTCTTTCTCTGACAAGAGATGCGATATGCTGATTGTCAAGTTTTATAACGATTGGAGAGAACTCAAATCCGCTGAAAGAAACAGGCAGTTTGAGCAGTGTTACATCCAGCTCTTCAGGTCTATACTCTTTTTTCATGTATTCGTTGAATTCCATTAGTTTATTCAGTATTATTCTGTTCTGTTCCCGCAGCTTTTTCTCCTTGTCAGATAAATCGCTGTTTATAGTCTTTTCATATTTTCCTATCACAGGGGTATGATTTTTTTCTATCAAACTTTTCTTTATTTCAAAAGACAGATCACTTATAGCCTTTGGCTGTTCGCCTTTCTGTAAAGCAATCATCTCTTTATTGGACAGTGAACGCAGAACCTTTGTCAGATATTTTAAAATATCTTCCATATGCATATTGATTATCCGGGACAGGGTTTTATCAGCAAGGTTTATGTCGCTCTCTATTTTTTCTGCATTTTGCGGAAGGTTCGGTTCGCCTGTTAAATTGCCCCATATTTCTCCGTAGAATTGTGTTATCTCGTCTATTTTCTTTTCCAGTTCATTTTTCTTTTTTGAAAGGTCCCTGAGTTCACTGGAAATGAAACTGTTTCTTATTTCGGCAAGTTTCTGGTCTATAAGGGTGATTCCGTGATTAAAAAGCTCTATAGTAGCTTTTTCTATTGCAATGTAGTTTATGTACTTTATCAGTTGTTCAACGCCGCTTTTTTCCTTAAGGGCTTTTAATGTTGCGTCTTTTTGGCCGTGAAACCATAATAAATTTCTTATCTGGGTATCAATAAAGGATAAAATCGTCATCTCGTCCTTACCCTGATAAAGTGCAAGGCAGTTATCCAGATGTTCCCGCAGTTTTTGGCCGTCGTCGGTCAGCAGCGCTTCACAACCCTGAATCCGGGAAGCCTTCTGCGAGTAAAAGTACTGCAGGGCTGAGGCGCCTAATACTATAAATCCTTTATAGCCCAGATACTTTATTCTTGACTTTAGAAAATCTATAAACCTCAGGGCGGACTTCTTCTCCTCGCTCAGGTACATGAGGTCAAGTTTATTTACGACAACGATAAAGGAGTAGAATTTATTATGTTCCTCAAATACAGTTTTGATATCCCTGAAGAACTCTTCTTCACTTGCGGTCAGATACTTTGTATAATCCACTATAAAAAGCACAACATCTGCCTTCCCTATCCACTTATATGCAATCTTTTTGTGGTCGCTTCTTGCCATATCCGGACCCGGCGTGTCTATGATTGTATAATTACACAGACTGTCTTCATTTGGTACATAGTTAATTTCCATGTCGTCAAGGGAAAAGGTACCTTGATAGTTATTCTGTGCTTTCCTGAATTCATCAAGGACAAAATTCTTCACCTGGGCCGGACTCTCAAATGTTATCTGCTTGTTCTGATAGGTTAGAGATATTTTTCTGGCTTTGCTTTTCTTGTATATACAGATGTTGAATGTTGGAAGTTCTATGCTTATTGGTGCGTACTCGTCGCCTAAGAGGCAATTGACAAAAACGCTTTTGCCCGATTTTTTTAAAGCCATTATAGCCACCTTCAGGTCTTTCCGGTAGATTTCTATCAGCATTTTCTCAATGTCCGACAGGGCTTTTAAGGCATACTTTCTGTCTTCTTCAATTATAAAATTGATTTTTTTGTGATGAACCCAGCTCTTTGCCTTATCAAGCGCGTCTTTCATGGCATCAAATCTTACAGCAAAAAGCTCCATTTTTTTTCTTTCAGATTCTTCACTGAGCAGCATCACCTCTATATCCACATCCAGATAAAGTAATTGCTGAATTATTTCGCTCAGTATATCTTTGTCTTTGGAATCCAGAACAAGCCTGTAATCTTGCAGAGAGTTTTCATCAAGATAATTTACCAACTCGCTGAATTTTTTAGGGTTGAGGAGTACTTTATCGGTGGCTTTATGTTTTAGATAGACTCCATAATTAAATATTATTTCCCTTGCAACCCTGATTTTATGGATAGAATTTCCGTCAACGCCTGAATTGTCTATAAACTGAAAAATAGGGGCATCATCTTCGAGTATTATCTTTTTATCTAAAAAATTTTGAATATTTTCTCTTTCAGGTGTGCCCTTGATATAAGGAGTACCATTTATTTTAAGGATGTTCATGTTTTACGTTTCCGCAACTGAATTTTTAGACGGCTTTATACAGCTATTAATATACCATAAAACTGCTATAAACAGGACTAAAGTTAATGCAAAAGTTAATGCATACCTGCTGTAATCTGAGCTTTCCTTCTTTTCATTAGTAAAATCAGCGGCAGAACGCCTATCATTATAATACTTACAAGGTAAAAGGAATCATTAAACGAGAGCATCGAAGCCTGTCTTAAGAGCTGTTCATAGATGGCTGCAAGGCTGCCCTGTTCAGCCTGATAACTTCCCAATCCTCTGTATTGCAATATCTGAGAGCCGTATTGCGTGGCGATCTGATAATTGGTATCAAAAGGTGTCAGGTGTTCTACAAGATGAGCCTGATGGAATTGCGCCCGCCTTGCAAGCATTGTTGTTACGAATGCAACTCCAAAGCTGCCGCCGAGGTTTCTTAAAAGGTTGTATATGGCAGAGGCATTTCCCATGTCCTCCTTCTTTACACTTGCCATTGTGAGCGTTGTAAGAGGTATGAAGAAGAATCCCATGCCAATTCCAAGAACAATCCTTGGCCATATTACTGCATCAAAATCAGCGTGGAGATTGAAATTTGCCATGAGATAGGTTGCATAAGCATTTACAATAATTCCGAATGCTAAAAGCCCTTTGGGATTAATCTTATTCACGAGCTTGCCTGCTATCGGGAGTGCCAGCATTGTTGCAACTCCGCCTGGTCCGAGAACGAGTCCTGCAAGGAACGCTGTATAGCCCATGAGCGTCTGCAGATATATGGGAAGAAGGACAATGCTTGCAAAGAGATTGAAAAAACCGATGAACATCACTATATTCCCCGTGCTGAAAGAGATATTTTTGAATGTCCTCAGATTTACCACAGGATGCTCTGCGAATAATTCCACCACAACAAATAATATTAAAGATGTTGCAGATATTATGCTCAGCCATACAATAAAGTTTGATGAGAACCAGTTTTCCTGCTGCCCTTTGTCGAGAACGATCTGCAGACAGCCAAGCCCTACGGTAAGAAGCGTAAGTCCCCAGTAATCTATCTTCATTTTAATCTTTTTCATATAAGGAGGGTCTGTTATGAATATCATGGTCATAAAAATAGAAATTATTCCTATCGGTACATTTATATAAAAAATCCAGTGCCATGACCAGTTGTCTGTAATCCAGCCTCCGAGGAGCGGTCCGATTATGGGACCAAACATTATCCCGATGCCGAAGACTGCCATTGCTGTGCCGTGTTGGCGGGGAGGGAAGGTTTCAAGCAGTATTGACTGCGAAATGGGCTGAAGCGCACCGCCTCCTAATCCCTGAAGAATCCTGAAGAATATCAGGCTTTGCAGGTTCCATGCAATGCCGCATAAAAAGGAACTGACAGTAAAGAGCGATATCGAGAAAATAACGTACCGCTTTCTTCCGAACATCCTGCTCAGCCATCCGGTTATAGGGATTATTATGGCGTTGGATACGAGATATGATGTTATTGTCCATGTTGATTCGTCTATGCCTGCTGAAAGGCTGCCGCGAATATGGTCAAGCGAAACATTGACTACAGAGGTGTCAATGATTTCTATCAGCGTTGGAAGCATTACGGTTAATGCCACAAGCCATTTATTCATTACTCGATTATTATTGTCGGCTCTACAGACATCCCGATGCGGAGGATGTGCTGTCTGTCTGTATCTCTATCAAGTAATATTTTTACGGGTATTCTCTGTACGACTTTCACATAATTGCCCGTAGCGTTTTCTGGAGGGAATAGTGAAAACATAGCGCCTGTGCCTGCCATGATGCTGTCAACTTTTCCATAGAATGTTTTCGAAGGATAGCTGTCAACTTTTATTTCTACCTTCTGTCCCGGCTTTATCTTTTCAAGCTGGGTTTCTTTGTAATTGGCAACAATCCATATATTATCGAGAGGCACGACCGCCATTATAGGCTGTCCTGCCTGTACCTGATTTCCGATTTCAACGGATTTTTTGGTGATACGGCCGTCAGACGGTGCAAAAATCTTCGTATAGCTTAGATTTAATTCTTCTGCTTTCAGTCTCGATTCTTTCTGGGTTATGAGAGACAACTGGGAAGCAATCGACAGTTCTGTCTGTTTAAACTCCTCTCTTGCTACATTTACCTGCGCAACAGATACATCATAGGCGGTCTTTGTCTTTTCATATTTTTCTTTGGGGATAGCACCTTTTTGATAAAGGGTTTCCGCCCTTTTAATGTCCATCCCAGCCTGTTTAAGATTTGCTTCCTGAAGCTCAAGATTTGCCTTTGCTGCCTTGATTTTTGCCTTGAGTTCTGAAAATTTTGCCTTCTCTGCATTCAGTGCTGATAAAGCCTCATTTGCTTTTACTCCGTAATCTGCCGTATCAAGCTCAACAAGCAGATCGTCTCTTTTGACTGACTGGTTGTCGCTTACAAAAATTGCTTTTACTGTACCGGAAACTTTTGGAGCAATAGTGTGTATCTTGCCTTCCACAAATGCATCATCAGTTGTAATATGGGTGGCTTTATAGCTCAGGTAAAAGAACAGTATCACGGCACTCACAGAAAAAAGGATTACAAATGTTACGATTGCAATTTTTTTTCTTTTATTGTTTTTGTTGTTTTCTGTTTTTACCTCATCCATATTATTACCTCCGAGTTATTTCCTGATTTTATAGTTTAAACTTTAAAATGCATTTATTAGGAGGCATGGATACACTCAAACCTTTAAATTGCAACGAAGTTTATTTATATGCCATTCCGTATCCACGTAAATTTGTTTTTGAATAATTCTACTTGATCCATGATAGCTCCATGGCATGTTCATAGGTGTTGCAAGTAAAGCTTTTTCGTGCACCCATGCCTCCTTAATAACATAGATAATTACTTTTTAAGTTTAATGGCTGTATGCCGACACCAGATTGGTCCCTGTGGCATACTTGAATCCTGCCTCAGCCCTTCTCAGTTCGTATAATGCCCTGTAATAGTTTGTCTCTGCTGTTGTAAGAAGCGTTATAGCATCAAGCACATCAGTTGCTGTGCCGATACCTTCTTCGTATCGTATTCTGTTAATTCTGAGATTTTCCTCTGCCTGAGCTACTGCATCTTTAATTACCTGTATCTTCTCCAGTGCGTTCATGATGTCGAGATAATTCTTCTCAACTTCAAGCTTTATGTCATCAACAAGTTTTCTTTTTTGTTCAAGCATCTGCTCTTTTTTGTATCTTACCTTTGATACTTCAGCCTTTGTGCTTCCACCGCTTAAGATATTCAAATTAAGCCCCAGTATAAGAGACCAGTTATCTTTTTGAAGCTGGTAGCGGTTTTCAGCATAATTATATCCTCCTTCTGCAAAGAATCTGGGAAAGTAGTCTGATTTTTTTACTGTCTCTTCAAGTTCTATTGCCTTCAGTTCACGGTCAATGATGCCCAGTTCAATGCGCTGTTTTTCAGCAGTTACCCATGCATTCTCAATTGTCGGCAATTCAACGGCTGACACTGCATTAAAAGGCACATCTTCAACTGCTATCTCAGAAGTCAGGGGTCTTGAGAGGATGTTATTAATCCTCGCTGCATTGACTGCCCTCATATTCTTTAATGTAATCAGCTTCTGTCTTGCATCCGAAAGTCTCACCTCTGCCTGTAAAAGGTCGTTCTTTGTAATAACGCCTTCATTAAATAGATTCTTTGCAACATTCAAATGGGATTGAAGGCTCTCAACTTCTTTTTGGGCAACCTTTGTCATCTTTTCTGTTTCGAGGATATCGAAATACGAAATTATAAAACTCAGTGCTACAAGGTTTCTTGTCAGGTCTATATTCAGTTTTTTTGCATCAAGTGTTGTTCTGGATGCCTCATACCGCGAGGTATTTGCACCGAACGTAAATATTGTCTGGTGTGCGGTTATACCATAAGACAGATAGCTTTTTTCGGATGTGTATGCATTTTGAGAACCGATGTGAGCCCCCGGCTGATTGTAAAGAAATGACTGACTCAGAGATGCATTAATATCCGGCAGAAGCTTTGAACGGGCAATAACTGTGTCCTCATATGATATGTCTCTTTCAAGGAATGAAATCTTTACAAGCCGGCTGTTTTCTGTTGCCATCTTAAGTCCATCAGAGATTGTTATTGTCTGACGGCTGTCCTGTGAGTAGCAGATACTTGAGAATAAAATGCAGAAAATAATCGTAATAATAAACCGTAAAATTAAAAGACCCTGAACTTTACATTTTAACTCCCGTTTCATTTTACTCCTCCAGTATTGCTATTTCCCGATTTCTGGATTATGAGTATCAATTGCCGTTTCAGGCTGTCTTTTCTTTGTAAATTTACTCTGCAGTTCGTCAAGAAGGTCATAAACTACCGGTACCACTAGAAGTGTAAGGAAGAGTGATGAAAGAAGCCCTCCGATTGTTGCAATTGCCATGGGCGCACGGGTTTCTGAACCTTCACCGAGACCTATGGCAATGGGCATCATTCCAAATACCATGGCAAAAGTTGTCATTAGAATCGGTCTTAATCTAACAGGTCCTGCCTCAAGAATCGCCTCTTTTCTCCCCATGCCTCTTTGACGGAGTGTGTTAGTGTAGTCAACAAGCAATATAGCGTTCTTTTTTACAAGACCCATGAGGAGGATAAGTCCGATAAAACTGAAGATATTGAGGGTCTGTCCTGTGATAAAAAGAGCCCCCAATGCTCCTATTAAAGAAAGTGGCATGGAGATCAATATGGTAAAAGGATGGATAAAACTTTCAAACTGTGAAGCGAGTATCATATATGCCATAATTATTCCAAGTATAAGGGCAAATACGAGATACTGAAAAGATTCTCCCATAGTATCAGCCATACCTTTATACTTTCCTGAATAATCCGGCGGGAGCACCAGTGCAGCTATGCTGTCAAGCTCTGCCTTTGCCTCACCCAACGGCTTTTTTTCAAGGTTTGCAAAGAGTGTTATTGCCCTCTGCCTGTCAACTCTGTTAATCACGCTGGGACCGCCGGCTTCCTGAATGCGCACAATATTGGAGATTTCTGTAAGCCGTCCGTCTTTTGCCCTCACATATAGCCTTCCTATATCATCGGGGTTCGTTCTGTTCTCCGGATTAAGCCTGACCCTGACATCGTATCTCCTGCCTTTTGCTAAATCCTTGAACTTTGTGACATCAACCTCTCCACCAATAAGAAAGTTGACTGCTTCAGCAACAGAGGCGATATCTACGTTAAGGTCAGCGGCTTTGTCCCTGTCTATGAACACGCGAATCTCCGGCTTGCCTGTTTCAAGAGAGGTGTCAATATCCACTATTCCGGGAATTTTTGAAAACCGGTCGGAGATATCACGGGTATATGTATAGAGGTTGTTAAGGTCTGTACCTCTTATGCTGTATTGAATAGGCACGTTCCTTTGCCCTCCTCCAATTAAGGAAATATCCTCTGAAGTCGCCTTAAGCCCGGGAACCATATTTTTGAGCTTTTTCCGCACATCTGCCATGATCTGCTGTTGGGTTCTTTTTCTCTCTGACTTTGGAACAAGCCCGGTGATTATGCGAGCCTTGTTCACCTCTGTTACCCTTCCGGTACCCTGGACATAAAAAACGGTCTTAACTTCAGGAATACTCTTCATATAATTCTCTGCATGCTTGAACATCTTGTCTAACTCATCAACAGAATAATCTACAGGTGCTTCTAATCTGACTATAAACCGGCTCTGGTCTTCAGTCGGGACAAATTCTTTGCCTATAAATTTTGTAATAAGCAGGCTGAAGATAAAAATGCCTGCGGCGAGAGCTAGAACAGTCCATCTGCGCTGAAGGGCAATATTTAAAAGTTTACGGTATAATTCCTCTATTTTTTTGTACCAATCTTCAAGCCTATCTGAAACAGCAGATATAAATTTCTTTTTCCCTTCTTTGCTGGATCCTGAATCCTGAATCCTGTTTGCTATTTTGAGGTATCTTGAAGCGAGCATTGGTGTCAGGGTAAAGGATACAAAAAGTGATACCAGTATCGCAAAAACGACAGTAAGGGCAAACTGCAGGAAAAATCTGCCGATAATACCCTTCATAAAAGCAACAGGAAGGAATATCGCTACAATGGCAAAAGTCGTAGCCATGACAGCAAGCCCTATCTCGGCAGTGGCAAATGAAGCTGCTTCCCTTGGCTGCATTCCACCTTCCATATGCCTGTGAATATTTTCTATGACAATAATAGCATCATCAATGAGTATGCCGATGCAGAGTGAAAGCCCGAGCATGCTCATATTATTGAATGTAAAGTTAAAGGCATGCATGATGGCAAATGTCGCGATGATTGATGTGGGAATTGCTAAAGCGCTAATCAGCGTGACCCGTATGCTTTTGAGAAACAGCAAAACAGCAAGTGTTGCAAAAAATCCTCCATAAACGAGATGGTGCTGAACTTCGCCTATAGAGCGCCTTATGAAATTAGACTGGTCAAAAGTTATATCAAGCCTCATCCCTGGCGGAAGGTTTTCTCTGATTTTGACAAGTTCTTTCTTTACTCTGTCAACAACTTCAACTGTGTTTGTTCCTGACTGTTTCTGTATTCCCAAGCCCACGGCTGTCACGCCGTTAAACCGCACAATGGAACGTTTTTCATCCATTCCATCCTCAGCCCTGCCAATGTTTCTGACCCTCACCGGTGCGTTATTATGATACGCAACAATAAGCTCGTTGAAATCCTGAACCCTCTGAAACTCACCTTTTACTTTTATGGAATATTCCTTCGTGGCACTTTCAATCCTGCCGCCCGGCAGCTCTACATTCTCTCGCTGCAGCGCTTTCAATACATCTTGGGCAGTTATCTGGTAAGCCCTGAGCTTATTTGCATCAAGCCATATTCTCACCTGCCTGAGCCTGAGTCCTGCCATTCTTACAGCGCCGACTTCGGGTATCTTCTGGATCTGTTCCTTTAACACTTCATCTGCATAAGTAGAAAGTTCCCTGACGGTCCTCTCGCCCGACAGGCCCATCCATAATACCGGTGTTGCATCGGGGTCAACCTTTTCAATAACCGGTTCATCTATATCCGTAGGGAGTTTACTTCGGATAAGTGCTATTTTCTCCCTGACATCCTGAGCTGCAAGGTCAATATCTCTTTCAAGGACAAACTCAACTGTGATAGAAGAAACACCCTCAATGCTCATGGAGGTGATTGTTTTCACACCGTTGATAGTGTTAACCGCTTCCTCTATCTTGTCAGTCACGTCAATGTCCATAAACTCGGGGTCGGCACCCTTCAGTTTTGTGTTGATATTCACTATTGGGAAATCAACCTTTGGGAAGAGGTCAACGCCGATGTCGGGATAGCTTACGATACCGAGGACAACGAGTCCGAGGATAACCATCGTTGCAAATACGGGTCGTTTAATGGATGTGTTCGCTAACCACATGTTATTTATTTCCTTCTTTTGACTCTGGACTTAAGACTCCTGACTTGCTGTCGTTGACTGTTGACTGCCGACTATCGCCTGACGACTCAGGACTTTTGAGCGGTGATTGTATTTGAACCTTTGCCTTTTCAAAAAGATTCTGTTGACCAGCAACAACAACCTGTTCGCCTTCTTTTACTCCCTCAACTATTTCCATCATCTCGCCATATTTGTTTCCTGTTTTCACAAAGCTCTCCTTTGCCCTGTCACCCTCGACTAAGAAAACCTTTATCTTCTCACTTTCATAAAGCAAAGAGGTAACGGGTACAAGGATAGTATCCTTTGCAGCACTTGTGTAAAGTATGACATGTGCAAAGAGCCCCGGCTTTAACAGTCCTTGAGCATTTGGCACCAGTGCTTCAACTTGCAGTGTCCTTGTTTTCTCTTCAAGGCTTGGATAGATGATTCTTACTTTACCGGTAAACTCCATGTCGGGAAGAGGGTCTACTTTAAAAATAACATCCTGACCGGTTTTCAGCTTGCCCACATCTTTTTCCGTAACGGTAAAATTAAGCTTTAGAGGATTGTTCTGGATAACAATAAAGAGGTTGGTGCCGTTCTTTACATAGTCGCCTGCTGAAACCTTTTTAGTTTTTATGACACCCGAAAGCGGAGAATATATCCGCGTCTTTTTGAGCTTCTCCCTTGTCAGAGAAAGGGCTGCCTTTGCCCTGTCCACATCTGCATCTGCGAGGGCAAGCCTTGTTAATACATCATCAAATTGTTGTTTTGTCACAAGCTCTTCTTTGTAAAGAGCCTCTTTTCTTTTATATTCAAGTTTTGTATTTTCAAGCGTTGCTTCAGACTGTTTTAATGCTGCCTCAGCCCTTTTGACCTCAAGGCTGTAATCGGTATCATCAATTGAAGCAAGAACAGTTCCTTTTGAGACTACTGTTCCTTCCTGAACGTTAACACCTTTTAGGATTCCGTCTACCTCGGCGCTTATGAAAACTTCTTCATAAGGGTTCAATGTGCCGACAGTCTCAATAAACTGTCTTAGAGATTTTTTTTCTGCTGATTGAATCTTGATATTTACCACCTTTTCTTTTGAGTCCTGTTCACCCTTTGTATTGCAGGAAATTGTTGTAGAAACAAAAGCAATTACGAGAAACAGGAGGACAATCCTGATTAAGAGAAGTTTATTTTTAAATCCGTTGGTATTCTTACTATAGAAATCCTTATATGCTTTCAGCATAATTTATCCTCCGTTTATTTTTTGTTCAATATGGCTGCAGCGGCTTGCTGGTTGATAATTGTCTTTAACAGTGTTCCTGTTGAACGCTTAAGCTTCAGGATGGAAAGTTGATAATTGTACTGCGCATCTATTAATTGCCTCTCTGCAGTTACAAGCAAAGTGTTTGCATCCATAACATCAAGACTGTTTGCAAGGCCGAAGTCGAACTGCCTTGATACCGCATTATAATTGTCACGAGCAAATGCGGCCTGGTCTTCAAGTGATTTTAATATTCCTTTCTGGGTAATCAAGTCAAGATATGCATTTTCGACTTCTATATGAATTGTCTTTTTCAAATCCTCATAGGCAAGTTCAGATTGTCTTAACTTTGACTCTGCCTCACGCGCTTCCGCTTTCCGCAAACCTCCTTCAAAAAACGGAAAGTTCAGTTTAATTCCTCCGTAAATGCTTTCCTTGACAAGTGATGCGGCGGCAGGATTGTCATCTTTCTTTGAATAAACACCCTCTATAGAAAGTGTCGGCAGATAAGCGCCCTTTGCGTATTTAACCTGTTCCTCTGCAATCTTCTTCTGCAGGTTGACAGACTTAAACTCCGCCCGTTCTGCAAGTGCATTCTCTTTAAGACAATCAATAGCTGTTAGTTTGCAGTTGCCTGCTATAAAAATCAGATCATTTGATGTGGAACTGTAAACAGAGGGTTGTGTCTCTTTTAGTTCATAATCATTATTAATACCGACGACTCTTGCCAGTATAGCCTTTACGAGCTTAAGCCTGTTTTCAGCTTTCACGAATTCCGACTGTGCGCCTGATAACTCTGCCTCTGCCCTGAGGAGAGCGGTTTTTGTTACTTCCCCGACCTTAAGCCTTATGGCTGCCGAATCCCTGTGTTTTTTAAGCCTGTCAAGATTTGCTTTTGAAATATCAACGCTTTTCCTTGATTTCAGGACATCATAATAAGCGGATGCAACGCTGTAAAGGTAGGACTCTCTTACTGCAGAAAGGTCGTACCTGCTTTTCTCAATAGTTTCCCTTGAGATTCCATATGCAGTAAGTTCCCTCCCGCTTACTGAAAATGATTGGTCAAGCCTCAGCCCCCATGATGTGGAATCCTGAGGCTGGTTTACAGAGCCTGCTGTGGAATATTTATCTTCACTGTATTTTGTATAGGTATAGAAAGTGGAAAGTTTGGGAAGAAGTGCGGAGATGGCTTTGTCTTTTCCTCTTTCCGAGATATAAAGGTCTTCTTCTGATATTTTTATTCTTTCAGCACTTTCAAGTGCAATCCTGTAAAGGTCGTCAAGTGAGTACTCCTGAACTGCAAATACGCTGCCTGATAATAAAAAAACAGCCCAAAACATAACGAATAAGGATAAACGAACAAGTTTAAAACTGCCCATGTGACTGTTCTCCTCCCGATTCCTGTATTGTTAACTCTTAGCTTCCTTCAGTGTTCCGGCAGTAAATATCTTCACATATTCTTTTATTACCATGGCAGTATCATCAACTCTGTATTTTTTGAGCATCATCAGCTCCCTCGCATTAAAATATGAGAAGAACATGCCGAGGAAAGCCCTTCCGCCAAGCAATGTATCAAATTTTTTAAGGATTCCCTGCTTCTGCATTTCTTCAAAATATGAGGCAAGCGTTGTAAACAGCTCACTAAGAAAGGAATTGTACAGCTTATGGATTTTTTGGGGATACCTGTGTATCTCGGACTGCGTTATCCGTATCATGTCTTTTCTTAAGGTAAGGGTTTCAAGAAACCTTTTTGCGATTACAGTCAATGCGTCTTCATAATGCATCCTTTTGATATCGGGCATGATGCCTTTTAAGGCTGGAAGGAATGAATAAGAATTTAAAACCTCCTCAAAGAGTTTTTCCTTTGATGGGAAATATCTGAACAGCGTAACTTCTGCTATTCCCGCCTCTCTTGCAATGTCCCTCGTGGTTGCACCAATATATCCTTCCCTTGAGAAAAGCTTAAGGGCGGCTTTAAGTATTTTCTTCCTCGTGGGCTGTAAAGCTTCTGAACTGCTCATAGCCTGCCTCCCTATATCTTTCTTATAGATATCACCGTTAGTTATTTTAGTAAGTGCTTACTAACATACAGGAAAGATTCTATGGTTGTCAAGAAAAAATTTGCTGAAAAAATTTTTAATTGAAAAGAGTATAAAGATGTTAAATTTTCTTATAACCTGTTCCTTTGTATTAAAATATACAAGTTGCAAGTTTAAATATTATTCAGGAACTGTTATTTATGAGACAAAAGGTTCTTTTTATTAATCCAAACAGATTTCTGTATCCGCCTGTCATACCTATTGGCATAGAGTATCTTGTGCATTCATTAAGAAGAAACTCTATCATCGTTGAAGTTGCCGACCTTTGTTTTTCAGCTAATCCTTCAGAAGAGATTGAAGACCGGATAAAGTCTTTCAACCCTGATGCTGTCTGTATGACTATCAGAAATATTGATTCCGCCCTTTATGAAAACAATGAATATTTCCTTCCCCAAATCAGGAGCTATGTGGAACAAATAAAGAGTCTTGCAGACACCTCTGTTATCATAGGCGGTGCTGGCCTGTTAGTAGATGCTCAAGGCATACTGAATTTCGTTGGTGCTGATATTGCTGTTGTCGGTCCCGGAGAAGAGACGCTTCCATAAACTGCGTTTACTGCATTGAGGCAGGCACATCAGTAACTTTCAGAAAACCTGATGATGCGGTTTCCGAATTAAAACATCTTGTTGACAGCGGGTTTAACCATTTTCATCTCTGCGATTCAGAATTCAATGAAGAACTCGAGTACTGCATTGAATTCCTTAAACTGCTGGTAAAAGAGAAGCTCGGAATCAAATGGGCATTGTATATGAAACCCGGAAACTACAACAGGCAGTTATTTAATCTCCTGAAGGAATCGGGTGCATATATAATCACACTCTCGGTTGATACATACAATAAATGCCCTGATTACTGGCATGATGTGGAATCTATAGTCTTTCTCGCAAAGAAAGCAGGTATCGGGATAAGCATAGACTTTCTCACGGGTTTCCCTTATGAAAAAGAGGATACGCTGAAAGAAGCCCTCGATTTATTCAGAAGGGTAGAGCCGGATGAGGTGGTAATAAATATTTTTACGAGGATATACGGCAACACAAAAATCAGAAAGATTATAGATAAGGATGCATCATTGAAAAGATTTCTTATTGGAAATCGTGAGGGAAACGATTCTTTTCTTGCACCATGTTTTTACAATCATATTCCTATAAATAGATTGAAAGAATTGACAGCAGGTGAAGGAATGTTCAGGATTGCGGGGCAGGAGAAAGTCGTCAACTATCAGAAGGCGTTATAAACATTGGCAGGTTCATTAATGTTGCCCAGCTTGAAGCTGTAATCGCCCTTTCAATCTGACTGCTGATTAGTCCTTGTTTTTTTTTGCAATGATGTAAGCTGAGAAAACCATCTTTTCTATGCCTTCTCCGAATTTCCAGCTTTTGATTATTTCATCGCTGTTGACTTTATCCTGAATGACAATATCTTGGAAGCCTGTATTTTCGAGGATTTGTTCGAGTTCCTTCACGGGAACCGAGCCGGTGATTCAGCCGTTGTAAGCGTTTTCATTCTGCCTGACGGCTTCGGAGAATTCGCCCTTTTTCAGGATATCTGAAATTGCGAGCCTGCCTCCGGGTTTTAATACCCTGAATGCCTCTTTAAAAACAGAGCGTTTATCTGGTGAAAGATTAATGACGCAGTTGGATATGATTACATCAACAGATGAGTCCTCTAAAGGAAGGTGTTCAATTTCACCGAGCCTGAATTCAACATTTTTAAAACCGAGTTTTTTTGCATTATCTTTTGACCTTGAAACCATCTCAGGTGTCATATCAACTCCGATTACATAACCCTTCCGCCCCACTTTCATAGCTGAAAGAAATGCGTCAAATCCGGCACCGCTTCCAAGGTCAAGGACTATCTCTCCTTCTTTAAGATTGGCAATCGCCTGCGGATTTCCGCAGCCGAGCCCGAGGTTTGCCTCACCAAGACCTATTTTTAATTCTTCATCAGAATATCCAAGCATCCTGCCGGTTTCAAGAATGCTCACTCCGGCGCCGTCAGGAGCACAGCAGGCTGCTGGAGTGCAGCACGCGGATGCCTTTGAAGCTATATTCGAGTAGCTTTTTATAACGAGCTGTTTGATCTTTGATTTTTCTTTATCCACAGCTATTTTTCCGGTAAAAATCTTTTCATTTTTCTTTCTTGATAGCTCTGTCCCATTTCAGACAATTTATTCTGGACTTCTTCAAGTTCTCTCGTCTTTATATTCTCATGGCAGCGCTCGAGTTCCGCACTTGTTTTAGCTTCAGATATGCATCCTTTGGTTACTTTTAAACTCTGCTCGAATTTTTCGATGCTATCAATTATTTCTGCTTTATTTTTTTCTATGGCGGAATCCTTTTGGGGGTCTTCTGAAAATGCAGGACAGATTGAGAATGCAAATAACAAAATGAAAACCAAAAAGTTTGAAAAGAAAATAATTTTTAGTCTCATGTTTTTTACCTCCTTTTCAAAGATTATATATTATTATAACCCAAAAGTGCATATTCCGAGGTAATCCGGACAGTCATTCCGGTCCATTTCGGACACACCCGTTTTTTATCTTGACAATTTTATTTATTCTATAATAATGTTAGTAAGCGCTTACTTAATAGTAATATATTTGAGAGGATTTAATATCTACAATAAATACTTCTTGAGGGTTGCTTGTGCTACATTTGCTGCAAGGGCTTGAGTGCAAAATAAACATTATCCGGAGGAGGAAAATGTCACTGTGAAAAACATCAGGCAGAAAAACAAACGCATCAGCATCGTCGTCATTGCATTTCTTGTTTTTGCCATATTGCATCTTGCTTATATTTCTGCTTGCTCGAACAAAAAAGAGCCTGTCAAAAAGCCTCCTATACCGGTGGTGGTAAGCAATGTCGTGCAAAAGCCTGTTCCACTGCAATTGACCGCTATCGGAAACGTCGAAGCATATTCTACAATAAACGTCAAATCCCCCATAGGTCTTGCAGTTGTGGGCGGGCTGTTGTTCTCACAGATTATAACGCTCTACATAACACCGGTTTTTTATCTGTACATGGAATCCTTTCAAAAATGGATAAGCAGCAAGTCCTTGTTCCTCAGAAAAAGACAAAAGAAAGAAAGGTACGTTAAAATAGGAGGTCGGTAATGAGAAATATCCTTTCACTGATATTGTTTTTAACGGTCATCGTTCCTTTTCAGGCAGATGGAGATGAGATCATAAAAAAAGACGAGACGCTTACATTGCGACAATGTATCGACATAGCAATGAAACTCCATCCCAACATTATTGCTGCAAAGAACTCGATAGCCGCAAGCGAGAGCCGTGTAGGACAAGCTGAAGCGAACTATTTTCCGCAAATAGGAGCGTCCTCAGGGTACAGCAGGATTTCACCGGTTTCAAGTTTAACGAGCAATTCAAGTAGCACATCGGACCAGGCGTATGATCAATATACAAGCAGCGTCACGCTAAGCCAGACCCTATTTGACTTCGGGAAAACGCCGACACAGGTGAGGATACAAAACCTTAATCTCAATTCTTCCAGAGCCGATTTTAGGAATTCTTTAGAGCAGATCACTTTCAATGTTAAGCAGGCCTATTATGGAGTGCTCCAGGCCAAAAGAAGCAGGGATGTTGCCGCTGAAACTGTTACCCAGTTCCAGCAACATCTTGAGCAGGCAAAGGGATTTTACGAAGTAGGTTTAAAGCCTAAGTTCGATGTCACAAAAGCAGAAGTGGATCTGAGCAATTCCAAGCTCAATCTCATAAAAGCTGAAAATGCGCTCAAAATCGCTAAGGTTGTCCTTAATAATACCGTCGGACTTACCGATGCTCCGGAATACAAAATCGAAGATAATCTTGTATACGAGAAACAGACGATTACGCTTGAAAATGCATTAGCATTAGCATTCAAAAACAGGCCTGATTTACATTCATTGCAGTTGAAGACAAAAGCATCTGAGGAATCTATTGAGCTTGCGAAAAAAGGATACTTTCCGGTATTGACAGGAAGCGCGGCTTACAACTGGGCTGCCCAAAAGTTTCCGCTTGAACACGGCTGGAATGCCGGGGTCACCATTACTTTACCCATATTCAGCGGCTATTTGACAAAACACCAGGTTGAAGAATCAAGAGCAAATCTTAATATTGCAAAGGCAAATGAAGATGTGTTAAGACAACAGATAATCTTTGATCTCCAGCAGGCATATCTGAAATTGCGGGAGGCAGAAGAGCGAATCCCTACCGCTGAACTTGCAGTCACTCAAGCGACTGAAAACCTTGATATTGCAAATGGGAGGTACGAAGCAGGTGTTGGCAATCCGATTGAAGTTACAGATGCTCAGATTTCTTACATCAATGCCAAGACATCATATATACAGGCGCTTTACGACTATAAGGTCGCTCAGGCAAGCCTTGACAAGGCAATGGGGGTAAAATGAAAATGAAAAAAATACTAATTGGTGCTGGTATAGCTGTTATTATTGGCATAGCCTCCTTCTTTGTGTTAAAAAACAAAGATGGTGACTTGAAATTTAGAACCGAAAAGGTTACACGCGGTGATATAGAAGAAACGATTACCGCTACCGGCACCGTAAACGCAATAACCACTGTTCTTGTGGGAACCCAGGTCTCTGGAACTATAAAGCAAATTTTTGTCGATTTTAATTCCCCTGTAAAAAAGAGCCAGATAATAGCACAAATAGATCCGACCACTTTCGAGGCGCAAGTTGAACAAGCACGGGCAAACCTCCTCTCAGCCAGAGCAAATCTGGAAAAGGCAGAAGTCACACTTATCGATGCAAAAAGAACAATGGAACGGAACAAGGAACTCTTCAAAAGAAATCTTATTGCAAGGAGTGACCTTGACACCGCAGAGACAAATTACGAGTCCTCAAAGGCCCAGGTGAGCGCCGCCAGGGCTCAGGTTGAGCAGTCGAATGCAGCATTAAAATTTGCGGAGACGAATCTCAAATACACGAGGATTCTCTCTCCGGTAAATGGCATTGTAGTTTCACGGAATGTCGATGTTGGACAGACTGTTGCTGCAAGTTTCCAGACCCCAACATTATTCACTATCGCTGAAGATCTTACAAAAATGCAGATAGATACCAATGTGAACGAGGCAGATATAGGCAAGATAAAAGAGGGACAGGATGTCGTTTTCACCGTTGATGCGCACCCTGATATAACGTTCAAGGGCAAGGTCTTTCAGGTCAGAAATGCTCCAATAATTGTACAGAATGTAGTTACCTATGACGTGGTTATTCAGGTGGACAATTCTGCTCTCAAGCTTAAACCGGGCATGACTGCCAATGCTTCGATAATTACAGCAAAAAAAACAAACGTGCTGAAAATACCAAACGCAGCACTAAGATTCAAGCTTTCAGAAAAGGCACCGGTTAAAGGCGAACAGAAAGGCCCGTCAGGTCCTGCAATATGGATTATCGAGAATGGAGCACCAAAACGTGTAAAAATAAAAACAGGGATCAGTGACGGGAATTATACGGAACTCATTTCCGAAAACATAACTGAAGGGCAGGAACTGATTGTCGAGGCATTGTCAAAATCTAAAAAGCAATCTTCGACCACTGTGCCCAGGATGTTCTAACTATGGCCCTTATAGAAGCCGGTGACCTCACAAAGATATACACATTTGGCGATGTCGAGGTTAAAGCGCTTAACAGCATTTCTTTAACTATCGAAAAGGGAGAATTTGTCGCCATTATGGGAGTGTCAGGATCCGGTAAATCTACATTGATGAACATTCTCGGATGTCTCGACAAGCCTACGAGCGGAACGTATGCATTGGAAGGTGTTGATATAAGCAATCTCGATAGGGACGAACTTGCAGACATCAGAAACAGGAAGATAGGTTTCGTGTTTCAGGGATTCAACCTGCTTCCCAGAACCTCAGCTATCGAAAACGTCGAACTCCCAATGCTTTACAGTGGCGTTCATGCTGCGGACAGAAAGCAGAGGTCAATGGCAGCACTGAAAAATGTAGGACTTGAAGGAAGAGAGCATCATCATCCAAACCAGCTCTCAGGCGGCCAACAGCAAAGGGTTGCGGTTGCAAGGGCACTCGTGAACAATGCCCCTATAATTCTTGCAGATGAGCCGACAGGGAATCTGGATTCAAAAACGAGCAATGAGATAATGGAGCTTTTTACAAAGCTTAACAGGGATTCGAATATTACCATAATGCTGGTAACACACGAGGCAGATATCGCCGCATACAGCAGGCGTATAATAAAATTTCTTGACGGTCGCATTGTCAGTGATGAAACGGTGGCAAAATGATTAATTTGACTTCGGCATTCAAAATATCACTAAGGGCATTGAAGGTGAATAAAATGCGTTCAGCCCTCACAATGCTCGGCATAATTATCGGTGTGGGCGCAGTCATTGC
>PNNP01000008.1 GCA_013824325.1 Thermodesulfovibrio sp.
TCCCAGTCTGCTGACGGACCTTTAAAAATTCCCCTTGTCATTGCCCTTATATAAAGCCCGGTGCCGCCGACAATTATCGGAACTTTCCCATCCTTGTGCAAACTGGCGATTATGGGTTGGACATTCTCGATATATTCGCCGGTGCTGTAAGATTCCCACGGCTCAGCAATGTCTATCATATGGTGTTTTAGTGTCTGTCTCTCTTCCGGTGACGGCTTTGCTGTTCCAATGTCCATGTGTTTGTAAATCTGCATGGAATCAGAGCTGATTATCTCAGTATTCAGCATTTTTGCAAAGAGAATTGAAACCGCTGTCTTTCCAGCGCCGGTAGGTCCAAGAAGAATGATGACTTTTTTCATGAAAAAAATTTGCTTTTCAAAGTATAATAATAAGCTTACTGTAATGACTTTTAAAAATGCAATTTCCTTTAGGAGACAACGATGTTATTGAAAGGCAAGGCATGGAGATTCGGCGATGATGTAAATACCGACGCTATTATACCTGCAAGATACCTTAATACATCTGACCCTAAGGAGCTTGCGCGTCATGTCATGGAAGACGCTGATAAAAACTTCTCTGACAAGCTGAAGGCAGGAGATTTGATTGTTGCCGGGAAGAACTTTGGCTGCGGTTCATCACGCGAGCACGCTCCGATTGCCATAAAGGCTTCTGGAATTCAGGCAGTTATCGCAAAGAGTTTTGCAAGGATTTTTTGCCGCAATGCCTTTAACATCGGTTTGCCGATATTCGAATCTTCTGACGCATCAGAAAAGATTAAAGAAGGTGATAATATTGAATTAGATGCAGACAGCGGTATTATTAAAAACCTCACAAGAGGGGAACAATATAAGGCAAAGCCAATCCCTCCGTTTATGCAGGAACTGATAGGTGCGGGAGGGTTGATAGAATGGACAAAGAAAAGGTTAAAACAAGGAGTTACAGTATGAGCAAGGCATATAAAATAGCGGTGATTCCAGGAGACGGCACGGGACCAGAGGTAATAGCAGAAGGCATAAAGGTTCTCAATGCGGCTTCTGACAGGTTCGGATTTAAACTCAATCTGACCTATTACGACTTCGGCGGTGAAAGGTATTTAAGAACAGGCGAGATACTGCCGGATGGAGCAATAGCTGAGCTTAGAAAATATAATGCAATCTATCTTGGGGCTATCGGACATCCTGATGTGAAGCCGGGCATTCTGGAGAAGGGAATTTTATTGAGACTCCGGTTTGAACTTGACCAGTATGTAAATCTCAGACCTGTCAAGCTTTATCCGGGGGTTGACTGTCCTCTGAAGGATAAAAAGCCCGAGCACATTGATTTTGTTATAGTGAGGGAGAATACAGAAGGACTTTATGCAGGAGCAGGCGGTGTTCTGAAAAAAGGCACTCCTGATGAGGTGGCTGTTCAGGAATCTATAAATACAAGAAAAGGCGTTGAGCGTTGTATCAGATATGCATTTGAGTACTGTAAAAAAAGGAATAAGATGAAGAAGCTCACACTTTGCGGAAAGACAAATGTCCTTACATACGCATTTGATCTATGGGAAAGGACATTCCATGAGGTTGCAAGGGAATATCCTGATATAAAGGCTGATTATGCTCATGTGGATGCAATAACAATGTGGTTTGTGAAAAACCCCGAATGGTTTGATGTGATAGTGACCGACAATATGTTCGGAGATATTATCACTGACCTTGGTGCGATGATACAGGGTGGAATGGGTATTGCTGCCGGCGGGAATATCAATCCGGAGGGCGTTTCAATGTTTGAGCCAATCGGCGGCTCTGCACCCAAGTATAAAGGGATGAATGTTATTAACCCCCTTGCAGCCATATGTGCAGGCGGCATGATGCTTGATCATATTGGAGAGGAAAAGTCAGGCAAAACAATTGAGAACGCAGCTATGGAAGTGACAGGCAAGCATCTCAAAAGCCTTGCAGCAGGCAAGATGGGATATTCAACAACCGAGGTCGGAGACCTGACAGTAAAGTATGTATCTGAAATATGAAATAACCAGATAGGTTGGAATTTGGTTATTAATGTTTAAGGAGTACGGATATGCTTAAGAAAAAGGAAAAATATGTTGTGGCAGTTGTCGGCGCAACAGGCGCTGTTGGCAATGAAATGATATTAACCTTAGAACAGAGGAATTTCCCTGTAGAAAAGCTGAGGCTTTTTGCATCTGAAAGGTCTGAGGGGAAGTCACTCGAATTCCGGGGGCAGAAGATTCCTGTCGAAACGCTGAATGAAAATTCCTTTACAGGCATTGACATTGCTTTGTTTTCAGCAGGCGCTGAAAGGTCAAAGATCTGGGCGCCGGCTGCAGCAAAATCAGGATGTGTGGTTGTGGACAATTCGAGCCAGTGGAGGATGGACCCTGAAGTTCCGCTCGTTATCCCCGAGGTTAATCCTCATGACCTGAAGTGGCACAAGGGCATTATTGCAAATCCGAACTGTTCAACAATCCAGATGGTTGTAGTATTGAAGCCGATACATGATGCTGCAAAAATCAAGAGGGTTGTGGTTACTACATTTCAGGCAGTTTCCGGAACAGGCAAAAAGGCAGTGGATGAGCTTATGCAGCAGACAACCGACCTTCTGAACTTCAGAGAAATTAGATGCAATGTATATCCCCATCAGATAGCATTCAATGTCCTGCCGCATATAGATAAATTCCTTGAAAACGGCTATACAAAGGAAGAGATGAAGATGGTCAACGAGACCAAAAAGATAATGGGCGATAACTCCATAAGGGTTACAGCCACTACTGTCAGGGTGCCGGTATTCAGGGGGCATTCTGAATCCGTAAATATAGAGACCGGGAAAAAGATAACACCCAATGAGGTGCGCGCTGTCCTTTCAAGGGCTCCCGGCATTTTGATTTTAGATGCTCCTGAAAAGAATGTATATCCTCTGCCCATTGATGTGGACGGAAAGGACCCGGTCTATGTGGGAAGGATTCGTGAGGATGAATCCATAGAAAACGGCATAAATATATGGATAGTCTCCGATAATCTCAGAAAAGGCGCCGCACTTAATGCAGTGCAAATAGCAGAGGAATTGATAAAAATGTAACAAGTAATCCGTGATGGGTAATAAGTATTTTCCCCGTTCACGCATTACGCATAATGCATTACGAAATATATGGAGGTGAAACATGGTAGAAGGAAGAAATTATTTCTTTACTTCCGAATCTGTTACTGAAGGACATCCGGATAAGATTGCAGACCAGATTTCTGATGCGATACTGGATGCCATTATCAGCAAAGACCCAGTTTCAAGGGTCGCATGCGAGACACTGGTTACAACAGGTCTTGCCTTTGTTGCCGGTGAGATAACGACCACGTGCTATGTTGAAATTCCAGCAATAGTCCGTGAAACAATAAAGGATATCGGATATACGAGGGCTAAATACGGCTTTGACTATGAAACGTGTGCTGTTATTACATCCATACATGAACAGTCGCCTGACATAAAAATGGGTGTTGACCCGGGTGGAGCAGGAGACCAGGGATTGATGTTCGGGTTTGCATGCAATGAAACGCCTGAGCTGATGCCCATGCCAATCATGCTTGCCCACAAACTTGCAGCGAGACTGACAGAGGCAAGGAAAAAAGACATGCTCAGCTATTTAAGACCTGACGGCAAGACACAGGTCACTGTGGAATATAAGAATGGCAAACCTTTCAGGGTTGACACTGTTGTTATATCTTCCCAGCACAGTCCTGATATAACACTTAAAGAAATGAGGGAAGACATAATAGAAAAGGTGATTAAACCCATCATCCCGCCTCAATTGCTTGATGAGGAGCATATCACATGCCATATCAATCCAACAGGCAGATTTGTCGTTGGCGGACCGATGGGTGATACAGGACTTACAGGAAGGAAGATTATCGTTGATACCTACGGCGGTGTTGGCAGTCACGGCGGCGGATGCTTCTCCGGTAAGGACCCTACGAAAGTTGACCGTTCAGGCTCTTACATGTCGCGATATGTAGCTAAAAACCTTGTTGCAGCCGGCATTGCCGACAGACTTGAAGTTCAGATTGCTTATGCAATAGGAATTCCTGAGCCTGTCTCGGTTTTCGTGGATACTTTTGGTACGGGAAAGATTTCGGATAAAAAGATAATACCCATAATCAGAAATAATTTTAACCTCACCCCCAAGGGAATAATCGACAGTCTTAATCTCAGAAGACCTATTTACAAAAAGACAGCAGCCTATGGGCATTTTGGCAGGAATGACGAGGATTTCACATGGGAAAAGACTGATATGGCTGAGACATTGAGGAAAGAAGCAGGACTGTAACATTAGAGTATAGAGTCATGAGTTAAGGGTTACAAAATATGGAGGAGAGATGATAAAGCATGATGTAAAGGATATTAGCTTAGCAAAGAAAGGCAAATTACGCATCGAATGGGCTGCTCGGGAAATGCCTGTATTAAAGATTATCAGTGAAAGGTTCAGAAAAGAAAAACCCTTAAAGGGAATAAGAATGGCTGCCTGTCTGCATGTAACCACTGAGACAGCCAGTCTTATGGAAACCCTCAAAGCCGGCGGCGCTGAAGTTGCCCTTTGTGCTTCAAATCCGCTCAGCACGCAGGATGACGTAGCAGCGTCTCTTGTTAGAAACTCGGGCATTTCAGTTTTTGCTATAAAAGGCGAAGACACAAAGACATATTACAGACATATCAAGAGCGCTCTGTTGCTCAAGCCCCAGATTACCATGGACGATGGAGCAGACCTGGTTTCAACGCTCCATAAAGATGAAAGGTCATTGCTCAGGAATGTCATAGGCGGAACCGAAGAAACCACAACAGGCGTAATAAGACTAAAGGCAATGGCAGCGGACGGAGCGTTACAGTATCCCATCATAGCGGTAAATGATGCCTATACAAAGCACCTTTTTGATAACAGATATGGAACAGGACAGAGCACGATGGACGGAATCATCAGGGCTACCAACAGATTGATTGCAGGCTCTGTATTCGTCATCTGCGGATACGGCTGGTGTGCACGAGGTGTTGCAATACGGGCAAAAGGACATGGCGCAAGGGTTATCATTACCGAAATTGATCCGCTCAGGGCACTTGAAGCTACAATGGATGGTTATGAAGTAATGCCGATAACAGATGCATCAAGGATCGGAGATATATTTGTTACAGCAACAGGCAATATTAATGTCATTTCAAAGACCTGTTTCCAGTTGATGAAAGACGGAGCCATCATCTGCAATACAGGGCATTTTAATGTCGAGGTTGATATAGAGAGTCTTAAAAAATTGTCAAAGGCAAAAAGGGCAATAAGGGATTATGTTGAAGAGTTTACACTGAGAAACGGAAAGAGGATTTATCTTCTGGGAGAAGGAAGGCTCATCAATCTTGCTGCTGCTGAAGGACACCCGTCTGCTGTTATGGATATGAGTTTTGCAAATCAGGCGCTGTGTGCAGAGTTTATGGTCAAAAATGCAAAGAAACTCGAAAATAAGGTTTACAGCGTCCCTGAAAAGATTGACAAAGAGATTGCACGTCTTAAATTAAAGGCAATGGGTATTAAGATAGATACTCTCACACCCGGACAGAAAAAATACCTGAAAAGCTGGGAAATGGGAACATAACGTTCTCCCATTTTAGTGTCAATTCCCTGTAGCTGGTTACAGTGGTACCATGTTTCTGTCATTCCACATATTTGCAGCAACACCTTTATAAAAGTTGCTATAATTCAGTATGCCAAAGATAAACCTTAAAGCCCTGTCAAAGCAGGAAGTGGAATCTTTTATCAAGGAATCGGGACTTCCTGCTTTCAGGGCGAAACAGCTTATTCACTGGATATACGAAAGATACGCCTGTTCAATACAGGATATTACGGAATTCTCAAAAGACTTAAGAGATGCGCTCTCGGATAAGGCATATATAAGCAACCACGTTCTGCTTGACAGGCAGATTTCAAAGGACGGAACAGAAAAATTCCTGTTTGAACTTGAAGACAAAGCAACAATTGAAAGCGTCCTTATTTCTGAAGAAGACAGAATAACTCTCTGCATCTCATCACAGGCGGGTTGTGCGCTCGGATGTGTATTCTGCCTGACAGGGAAACTGGGTTTGAAACGCAATCTGAAAGCACATGAAATCATTGACCAGATAATAAATGCGAGCAGGCTGATTCTTCCGCGTCGGATTACCAATATTGTTTTTATGGGCATGGGCGAGCCCCTCTTAAACTTTGAGAATGTTGTTGATGCATTATGGAGAATCACAGGACTTATGAAAATATCTCCGAGGAGAATTACCGTTTCTACTGCCGGAATTGTTCCTAAGATTAAAGAGCTTGCAGAAAAAGCGCCTATGGTAAATCTTGCCATATCACTTAATGCTACTACTGATAAAGTGAGGAACTATATAATGCCTGTGAATAAGATGTATCCGCTTAAAAAATTATTAGACGCATGCCGTGAATTTCCGATTCCTCCGAGAAGGCGGATAACCTTTGAATATGTGATGCTTAAAGGCATTAATGATACTCTGGAAGATGCGAAAAGACTTGTAAATCTCCTGAAGGGCATACCTTCAAAGGTCAATCTCATTCCATTCAATCCTTTTGAAAACTGTGAATTCAAAAGACCTGATGATGAGGCTGTCTTAAGGTTTCAGCAAATACTTGTTGACGGCAATGTAATCGCTTTGATAAGAAAGAGCAAAGGACAGGATATTCTGGCTGCCTGCGGACAGCTCAAGGCGAAATACACGTATGGGCGGAAAATATGAAATCTCCTGCGAAGCGGATGACCCTCGCATTTTAATAGTATGATACGATTGGAGTCAGACTATCTTGACGATAACCCTTCTGTGCCTTGGTCCGTCAAACTCGCAAAAGTATATGGATTGCCATGTTCCGAGAAGGGGCCTGCTGTCTTCTATCAGAACAAACAGGGATACTCCAACAATAGTTGATTTGATATGTGCAGGGGAATTGCCCTCCATATGGTGATAATCTCCCTCAAAAGGAATAAGCCTCATAAGGGATGTTAGCATATCCCTTTTGACAGACGGATCTGCACCTTCATTTATTGTAATCCCTGCGGTTGTATGCGGCACATACAGGTAGCAGATTCCGCTTTTAATACCCGACTCGTTTATTACATTTCGTACTTCTTCAGTAATGTCGATGAATTCGGTTTTTATCCTGCTTTTAACTGTCAGTGTTTTTGTCATTTTTCATCTCCTCTTTTAGTTGTTTTACGGTTTTTTTAAAAAGCGGATGAATCTTGTCCGGTGCGATTTCAGAGAGAGGTAGGAGTACGAAGTCTCTTTTGTAAAGAAGGGGATGCGGTATCCTTAGATTTTCAATATCAATTACCCTGTCGTCATAAAACAATATATCAAGGTCGATTAAGCGGGGTCCCCACCGCACACTATCTTCTCTTCCCATTTCCTTTTCTATATCTTTTAAAACTTTCAATAATTCTTCAGGAGATAAAGATGTCTCTGCTTCAACAGTCATATTGATAAAGTCAGGCTGGTCTTTTATTCCCCAGGGCTTTGTCTCGTATGGAGAAGATATTTTTTTAACGTCGATATCATGATTTTTAATGTTTTTTATTGCCTTCATGCAGTTAGCCCGTCTATCTCCAATATTTGAACCAATGCCTATATGAACAATAGCCATCTAAAAAACGTGATGCGTAATGAGTAATGCGTAACGGATATTTATCAACCTTGAATTCACTTACCGTTTTTCAATTGCTGATTTTATTCGCTCAGCCGCTTCTTTTATCCTTTTTGTAGACTGCGTTAGCGCAAATCTTATGTATCCCTCTCCTGGAGCACCGAAACCGACTCCGGGTGTCCCGAGCACCCCTGCTTTTTCAAGCAAGAATGTAACAAAATCTGTAGAGTCAAAGCCGGACGGTACTTTTGCCCAGAGATAAAAAGTTGCCTTCGGCTTTATAATCCTCAGCCCCAGTTCTTTTAGCCCGCCATAAAGGCTGTCCCTGCGCTCCTGATATATCCTTCTAATCCCTGATAGAATGGCATCTTCTGTCTGAAGGGCGACTATCGAAGCTTCCTGAATAGCCTGGAATACGCCTGAATCAAGGTTTGTCTTAATCTTTCCAAGTCCTGCGAGAACATCACTATTGCCTGCAGCAAACCCTATTCTCCAGCCGGTCATATTGTATGTCTTGGATAATGAATGGAATTCTATCCCGACATCTTTTGCGCCGTCCAGTTCAAGAAAGCTCATCGGTTTTTCATTATCGTAATATATTTCAGAATATGCTGCATCGTGGCATATGATTATGTTGTATTTTTCAGCAAGCTCTATTGCATCTTTGTAGAGTTCAGCATGGGCTGTAGCAGCAGTCGGGTTGTTTGGATAGTTAAGAAACATTAATTTAGCCCTCTTCAGAATATCTGCCGGAATAGTTTTAAAATCAGGCAAAAAGCCGTTCTCTTCCTTCAGCGGCATTGTGTAAGATTCTCCGCCGGCAAATAGCGTTGCGACAGGATATACAGGATAACCGGGAGAAGGAACGAGCACAATATCCCCCGGGTTCAAAAAGGCAAGGGGTATATGTCCGATACCTTCCTTTGAACCAATCA
This sequence comes from Thermodesulfovibrio sp., assembly GCA_013824325.1. Lineage (GTDB taxonomy): Bacteria > Nitrospirota > Thermodesulfovibrionia > Thermodesulfovibrionales > Dissulfurispiraceae > PNNP01. The sequence continues at coordinate 8,608 of PNNP01000008.1, forward strand.
GGGACAATACCTCTGTTTTTGGGTCAAGGCTTACATTAAATCTATGTTTATACCATCCGGCTGCTGCTTCTCTGTAGGAGAGCATACCTTCATAAGAGGGATACCGGTGATGTTCAGGATTTTCAACAGCCTTTTTCATTGCATCAACAATATGTTTTGGAGTAGGGATATCAGGGTCACCGATACTCATATCTATCAAATCCACACCTTTTGAAAGTGCGTTCTGTTTCATTTTATCAATAGATGCAAAAAGATACGGCGGCAAATTCTTCACACGGTCTGCCAGTTGAACAGTAATCATTATGAATCCTCTCTACAAAATTATTTAACTGATTTTATCTCTATGCTTTTTGCAACCTTATCCTTCTCAAAAAACCAGACTTTTACTATGTCACCAACCTTTATGTCTGACGGCGATTTCTTTTCCTTGTTCATTTTAACGAGGGTATTTTCGTTAATTGTAATTATGATGGTGTCAGTTTTATATTTTAAGGTCAGGGATCTTGCTGCCACATCAATTGTTGCAACCTCGCCTGTTCTCTGTATAACCTTTGGTTTATCCTTGCCTGCTGCAAAGACGGGTCCTGTAATAGACAGCGCAAGAAGTATGGAGAGTATTATTGAGAATGCCGTTTTCATTTTCATAGCACGGGTATAACCTCCTTTTGTTTCAATGTGTTTAAGACAGCACTGAAATAAAAAAAGGCAGGCGATATTAACACCTGCCCTTTTTTATCTTTAACATCATTATTTCTTCTTGTCAGCCGGTTTTTCGTCAGCCTTTTTCTCAGCCGGTTTTTCGTCAGCCTTTTTCTCAGCCGGTTTCTTTGCTTTCTTAGGCTTTGCTTTCTTGTCTTTCTTCTCGTCTTTTGGTTTGTCAGCAGGTGCTGCATCCTTTGCAGGTTCAGCCTTCTTCTCCACAGCCTTTGGAGCTGCCTTATCAGTTGCCGGTTTGGCCTTCTCGGCTGCAAATGCTACTGATGTCATTGCGAATGCAAAAAGAAGCGCTACGAGCAATGCGATAAATTTTTTCATTATTGAGTCACCTCCTTTTTTCTTTTAATTTTTTGTTACTTTCTCCCAATTTTTGGCATAAGTTATTATGCAACTTCTATGCCAAAGGCATAATGTTAAAAAATGGCTTATTTTCTGGATGATTACTAAAAAGCAATATGAAAAGGGTTCTCTTTTAGGGAGGGCTATCCTCTTTTGAGGAATCTGTCTGGATGCCGAATTTTTCAAGTCTGTACCAGAAGGTCTTATAGCTCATACCGAGCAACCGGGCTGCCTTTGCTGCAACATTATTTGCCTTGAGCATCGCCTTTTTAATCAACTCCTTTTCCAGTTCCTCAAAATTAATGCCTTTCTCAGGTATCTGCATATCTGTAATAGCTGTTTCTGAAGCCGGAAGATGCAATTCACCTCTTATATCATTCAGATTTACGATATCTGTATCACACATCAGCACAGCCCTTTCAATTACAGATTCAAACTGTCTGATATTGCCGGGCCAATGATAATCCATAAACGCCTTAATTGCACCTTCACTTGCCCCTTTAACCCTTTTGCCGAATTCTTGATTGTATTTATCAATGAAAAAACTTACAAATAAAGGGACGTCTTCTTTCCTCTCCCTTAAGGGTGGGAGTTCGACGGTTACTACCTTGAGTCTGTAATAAAGGTCTTCCCTGAATTTTCCTGCGGAAACCTCTTTTTCAAGACGCTTGTTCGTCGCTGCTATTATCCTGACATTAACTTTGATGCTGTCCTTTCCGCCCAGCCTTCGTATCTCCTTATCCTGCAAAACCCTTAATATCTTTGTCTGTGTTAAGAAGGGCAGGTCTCCGATTTCGTCGAGTAAGAGGGTCCCTTTGTCAGTGGATTCAAAGAGACCTATTTTTCTGTGAGTCGCACCTGTGAAGGCGCCCGGTTCATAGCCGAAAAGCTCGCTTTCAATAAGGTTTTCAGGTATTGCAGCGCAGTTAATGGCAGTGAACGGCCCTGTTTTTCCGGGGCTGTTATAATGGATTGCCCTGGCAACAAGTTCTTTTCCGGTACCGCTTTCACCGTATATCAGGACAGTTACCATTGTGGGAGTCACTTTCTTAACTATATCCATGGCTTCACTCATCTTTTTTGATCTGCCGATGATTCCATCCATTTTGAACTTTTCAAAAAGGGCATTCTTTAATCTGATATTTTCTTTCAGGAGTTCCATTCTCTCGACTGCTTTTTTAACAGCAATGACAGTAACATCCTTTTCAAGTGGTTTGGTCAGGTAATCAAAGGCACCTTTTTTCATTGCCTCTACAACAGAAGGAATCGTACCGAAGGCAGTCATTATTATCACAGCAGGCTTGATTATGTCATCAGGGATTGTGTCCAAAAGCTGCACGCCTGTCATTCCTCCCATTTTCAGGTCTGTGAGGACAACATCGGGATTCAGGGTTTTTATTAACTCCAGTCCTTCTTCTGCTGAGGAGGCAGCATGGACTTCATAGCCTTCATCTTCAAGGATAGTTTTCAGGATTTCCTGCTGAAGATGTTCATCATCAATTACAATTATGACCGCCATAGCACCTCTTTCAGTGTGGGATTAATGGTACAAAACAGTTGCTGTGACTATCCAGTGGCATTGTTTGCCGGCATCGGCAGAATCAATTTTACCACACTTCCCTTTCCCTCAATGCTGTTGAATTCAACCCTGCCGCCGTGTTCTTCCATTACCCTTTTAGTCATGGGAAGACCGATGCCGAGACCGTTCTGTCTTGTGGAAAAGAAGGGTTCAAATATCCTTGAAAGATTTTCAGGAGAAACCCCTTCACCGTTGTCGGTTATTGACAGAATAAATTCACTTTCTGATATTTCTGTCTTTATAATCAGAATCCCTCCGTCGCGGGGTTTACCCATTGCGTGAAACGCATTGCTGACAATGTTTAGTATACAGGATTTAAAGAGGTCAGGGTCAACGTCAAGCTCAGGTGTGACAGAATATTTCTTGACTATATTGATTTTTTCGGCTTCTGCCTTTGCCCAGACAAGATCGTTGACATCCTCAATGAGTTTATCAATCCGCACCCTTTTTCTATTGAGCTTAAGTGGCCTGCTGTAATCGAGAAAGTCGTTAACAAGATTGTTCAGCCTTTGTATCTCATGTTTTACGCCTGTTAATAGATTATTAAATTTCTCCTGCTTTTCTACGTCAGCCGGTTTGTATTTTTCAGCTATATGGTCAATGCTGAGGTTTATAAAATTCAATGGATTTCTGATTTCGTGCGCCATATTCCTTGAAAACTGCCCCAGGCCTGATAAATGCTCGGCTTCCCTCAATCTTTCCTCGAGTGTCCGCGTTTCACGCAGTTTCTGAACCATGAAATTAAAACTCTCAGAGAGTTTTCCAATTTCGTCCTTGCTCTGCACAGGTATATTCTGATTAAAGTCTCCTGCAGCAACCCTCATAGCAGCATTCACAACCTTTTCAATTGGGCGTGTATACTGTTTCGATAAGATTAATATGACAACAATGCCGATGCCAAAAACGAGGAGGGTAGCAAGAATCCTTTTCAAAGCATTTGTCCTTAACATCTCAGAAAAGTCTTCCCTGTTAATTTTTAAATGTATATAGCCGTACTGGGTATCACCTGCAATAACCGGCAGAATAACATTATACGTTTTGCCCCCCTCTGCTGAGACAGGTTCACCAAGTTCCGCTTTTATTATAAGCTCCTTTTTCTTGCGGGTAAGGGGCCCTATTTTTGCAGGGTTGGTGCTTGCTACTATCTCATCTGCATTGCTGATTATGGATATTTCCTTAACACCCTTCGGATCCAGTTTGTTCAGGTACTGAGATAATCTCGCTTCATCTGTTGTCCCCTTGCCGGTAACCTCTTCCACGCCTATCTGTATTGCCTTTGTCAGTTCGACTGTTTCCCTTTCTATTTCGCGCATAATTTTCTTTTCTGACCGGGAATACAAAAACAGGAGGATGGATATCAGGGCAAAGCTCAAAAAGAGCATCATCATGATAAGCCGCATGTTTAGAGAAAGATTAAGTGACAATTTGCTGAACATAGATAATATTAACATAGTCGGCTGTCAGCAGTCAGGTGTCAGGTCTGTCTCTCCCTCTAAAATAAAAATACCGCCAAAATTTGCTATTTTGCTATAATGTTTAAGGTTAACTACAATGCTTTTGAATAACGTATCTGCGATATTCAAAAAGATGAGCTATGCAGCAATGCGCGCCGGGAGGAATCCCGAAGATGTGAAACTTATTGCTGTTACCAAGACAGTAGGCATTGAAGCAATAAAAGAGGCAGTGGAGATAGGGCTGAGAAAGTTTGGAGAGAACAGGGTTCAGGAAGCACAGAAAAAAGTTATGAGTGATGAGTTAAGAGTTATGAGTGAAAGGATTGAGTGGCATCTAATCGGGCATTTACAAAAAAACAAGGCAAAATATGCTGTTAATCTGTTCGACCTTATCCATACTGTTGATTCTGTCGAGCTTGCAGAGGAGCTTAATAAACAGTCAGAGAAAACAGGCAAGATACAGAGGGTTCTTGTCCAGGTGAAACTCTCTGAAGAAGAAACAAAGCAGGGTGTATCTGAAAATGAGATGATGCCTTTGCTTGCAGCCATAAAACATCTGTACAACCTGAAACTCGATGGTTTGATGACCATGCCTCCGTTTTTTGAAGATCCTGAAATGGCCAGACCATATTTCAAAAGACTTCGGGAATTAAGGGATGAAGCGGAAAAGAGAGGATTCAGCCTTCCGGAGCTTTCAATGGGAATGTCAAATGATTTTGAAGTTGCCATAGAAGAAGGCGCAACAATGGTGAGAATCGGGACGGCGATATTCGGGGAAAGGGAGAAATAGAAACAATTCTGGCTATTATAAGGTGTTATTTTACAAGTGGTTTTAAAGAGTTTGTTTCCCAAATGTGAAATAATGGAGTTTAAAACAGATAGCAAAAACTGCAGACGCTATGCACAAAAAGGTTAATGGAGTTTTAACAAATGTCTTTATACAGCATTGATGAAATATTTAAAAGCACGGAAACAAGGCACAGTCTTTATCTATTTGAGAAGAAACTCATTTCATCAATAAATCTGTACGATAAAAAGGGCAAACCATATTTAAAATGTTTTGGCTCGGATAAAGAACGTCCAGCTAAACCCGAAGAGATAGTCAGACAACTTTTTATAAAGAAACTTTTAGATGACTATGGATACTCAAAGGAACGCATTCAGGTAGAAAAAGATGTCTGGTTTGGCTCAGGAGTCTCGGATAAGCGGGCTGATATCATAGTTTTGCAGAAAGACCTTGAACATCCTTACATAATCGTTGAAGTCAAAAAGCCTAACCGTAAAGATGGTATCGAACAGCTCAAATCCTATTGCAATGCAGAGGGTTCACCAATAGGTGTCTGGACTAACGGAGCCGAGCTTGTTGTTCTTCATAGGGAAGAACCGAATATCTTTGCAAATATTTCTGATATCCCAACTGTCGATCAGTCCCTGCTGGATGTTATTCAGGAGCCATGGACTCTTGAGAAGCTCACAGAACGCAATAAATTAGTAACTGAAAAGTTATCTCTCAGAAAGCTCATAGAAGATTTAGAAGACCTTGTTCTTGCAAATGCTGGCGTGGATGCGTTTGATGAGGTATTTAAGCTAATTTATGCGAAACTGTATGATGAATGGGCAGCTAAAAATGTACGGAGTCGAAAAGGAAGGATTAATTTCAGAATCTATGGAGAGTCTCCTCAAGAGCTTTATGAAAAGATAAATAATCTTTTTAACGACGCCAGAACCAAATGGAAGGGCGTTTTCAGTCCAATGGATAAAATAGAATTACTGCCCAGCCATTTAATGACCTGTGTTTCATTCCTTCAGGATATAAAGCTATTTAATTCCAACCTTCAGGTTATTGACGAAGCTTTTGAATATCTTGTCACTCAGGTTGCAAAAGGCGCAAAGGGACAATACTTTACTCCACGACATGTAATTGATATGGCAATCAAGATGCTTAATCCTAAAGAGACAGAGAAGGTTATTGACACTGCCGCCGGTTCATGTGGTTTTACTGTTCATACAATCCAATATATAGCCGGAGAGCCAACATCACCAAGCGGTCTGCCTGAACATGCGAGGGAGTTTGCACAGAACAATATATTTGGGATTGATTTCGACAACAGGTCTGTCAAAATCGCAAAGGCGATAAATCTCATAGCAGGCGACGGCAAGAGCAATGTCTATAAGCTTAATTCCCTTGATTCTTCATCATGGGATGATGAGGGGAAGTCTGCTTTTCGCCCGATGTTAACACGATTCCCTGAAGATAGAGCCAAAGACGAGGATAATCATAAGAACTTTAGGTATTTTGATTTTGACGTCCTTCTTACGAATCCGCCTTTTGCGGGAAACATAAAAGAAAAGCAGATATTGAAAAACTATTACCTTGCAGAGAAAAAAGGCAAAACAATTTCTAAAATCGGCAGAGACATTTTATTCATAGAAAGGAATCTGAATTTCCTGAGACCCGGCGGAAGAATGGCGATTGTGCTTCCGCAGGGCAGACTTAACAATACCAATGATGAGTATATCCGCAAATTTATTATGGAGAGAGCCAGGATTATTGCTGTTGTTGGTTTGCATGGAAATACTTTTAAACCTCACACGGGAACAAAAACCAGCGTTCTCTTTTTGCAAAAATATACCGGAGAAGAACTCAAAAAGATAAGTGCTGTCCAGAGCAAATATGAAAGGCAATGGCAGAAGTTTTTAGAGGAGGTTCAAACAATAGGTGCTCAAAAAGAAATAAAAGAAGAAAGCCTGCCACAAGAACTTGTTAGTTTTCTGAATTCCTTTTATGGTAGTTATGAAGAAGATGCAGAAACAACGGATGAAGAGAAAGAGGATGATAACACAGCAACACAAGCAGAAACCTCTGAAGATTTGCAGGAAGATATAGCCACATTGAAAGAAGAGATTGATGTTTTACAGGAAGAACTTGCAGAAGCTGACCATGAAAAGAAAAAGGAATTAAGTAAAAAGCTAAAAGCATTTCAAAAGAATCTTTCAGATAAGGAATGCGCTCTCAATCTAAAATCCATTGGAGGAAGGCTGAATATCCTTTTAAACAGTAAAAAAGACCTCGAAGAATTTCATAAATACTGGCTCCAATCAAAGAGTGCGAAAGAACTCTCCTACCCTATTTTTATGGCGACTTCCCAGAAATCCGGCAAAGATAACTCAGGCGAATATGTATACAAGAAGGATTCAAACGGAGAACGAATGCTCGATGGACACGGGCATCTGATTGTTGACCATGACCTCGATTTTATAGCTGACAAGTTTACTGAATTCGCCAAAAAGCAGAGATTTGGTTTCTGGAAAGAAAGCTACCGATACGAACCAGCAGAACTCCTTATGGCTGCAGAGTCAAAGGCAAAATATCGGGGGAAATAATGCCGGAGATTATTGCAGATAACATTTCGGTAATAAATAGTGCTGCATTAGAGGGAGCATCCAGACTCGAAGCTGAATATTATCAACCAAGATATCTTATCTTCATGGATGAGCTTTCTAAGTATTCTGTAACAAAAAAAACACTATTGCACCTATGTGAGAAAATAGATGTTGGTTTTGTTGGCCCAATGGCTCATGCCTACACTACAAATGGTATTCCTATACTTCAGACCCAGAATGTAAAAGAGTTTGTCATTGATTTTACTATGTTGACTTATATTCAAGAATGGTTCCATCACGTATTGCAGAAGTCTCAAGTTTTCTCAGGAGACATCCTCATTGCAAGAAGTGGTAGCATTGGAAGCGCTGCATTGGTAGGCGAAAAAACTATTAAGGAATTAAATTCATCAGATATTATTATTATTAGACCAAAACCTTCTATTAATAAATATTACCTTTGTGCTTACCTAAATAGTAAATTTGGGCAAGCACAGATTGAACGTTTCTCAAGTGGTGGACTTCAAGGGCATATTAATATCAGTTCCTTAGAAACTTTATTGGTTCCTTTACCAGACAATAAGGTTCAGAGTTTAATTGGCGAAACAGTTTCTCGCGGAATGAATTTGGTTACAAAAGCAACTAACCTTTACGCCCAAGCCGAGTCCCGTCTTTTATCAGAGCTTGGCATAAAAGATATAGATTTATCTCATGACCCTGGTTGCGAAGTCAATTCTGCTGACACTATTTTAGCCAACCGCATTGATGCCGAATATTATCAGCTAAAATATGAAAAAATTATTAAAAAGATAAAAAAATATCCTTATAAAGCTATTGGCGATATGTTTCGTTTGATTAAAGGCATTGAACCTGGCAGTTCTGTTTATTGCGAAGAAGGCAAGCCATTTATTAGAGTAAGCAACCTGAATAAATTTGAAATCAATAACAATAATCAGCAATATCTTTCCGAAGAAACCTATTCTGCTTTAGAGTCACAATACCAGCCGTTAAAAGGAGAGATATTGCTTTCAAAGGATGCAACACCCGGAATGGCCTATCACTTAAAAGAACAAATAGAAGGCATTATATCAGGAGGAATATTGAGGCTTCAGGCTTTATTAGATATAAACAAGGAATATATTTGCCTTGTTGTCAATTCACTCATCGGACAAGCTCAAATTGAGCGGGACTCTGGCGGTTCGGTTATAAACCACTGGAAACCAGCACAGGTTAAAAATACCCTTATACCGTTGTTATCAGATAAGATTCAGAACGAAATCGAAGCTCTTTGCCTTGAATCCTTTTCTGCACGCCGCAGGGCAAAAGAGCTTCTTAAAGAAGCCAAGCTGAAGGTTGAGGAAATGATTGAAAAAGGTGCGGCATAAAAACTTTAATTCCTAAATAGGATGACATTAAGCTATTATTTATGAGAATCAAAGTAAAAGGGAAGTGATACCGTGACAGATATAAACTTTTCCGGAATTAAAAGCCGTGACGAAATGATTCAGTTGTTTGACGGCTATTCTTTCGAGCGAAAAGAAGAATTAGACCAGAAAAAGACAAAAAAGGGCTTGGTAAAATCTTATTTGTTAGAAACAGTTGATGGGTTTCAAGACTCCACCACAAACATTACGGAAATTTTTGCTCCTTTAGGTTGCGAGTTTGTACAGATAGAGGAAGGTTTATATAAGATAGCGGATAAGAATCTAAAGAGGCATATGGGATTTCTTGAATCTTTTTGGAGTGGACGTTATTTAGTAATTTATAGTCTTGAGCTTAGTGAAATTATCGACAAATGGATAAAGGGATTAGTATTATCAACGCCTCAGCTTGACCACGTATGGTTAAGTGGTTGGACTTTTAACATGCTTTGGGAAAAAGTAAAAGATTTGTCTAATCCGAATAGGTTTACCCGGATGGTATTCGAACATGAAAGTATTTTTGAAATAGATTCCGGCATTGAAGAAGTTGAGGATGAAGAAATTTCAAACGATGAGGATAGGGCAATCTTTGAAAGGCGATCCTCTAAAATTGCCCTTGTAGATAGAATTAGAGTATTAAAGGATAAACTCAGTCATTTCCAGGACTTATATTCTCCTATGTATTCAATTACGCAGCTTCGTTTTCCATCACCAATATCAAAAGGCGGACATGATTTCTTTTATTTTGGGAAAGCTACAAATAGAAGTGAAAGTTTTAGAGATCATAGAAGTCATGTCTTATATGTCCTCAAAATTTATAGAGAAATGATAAAGAGGACTCAGGATATTGCATGGTATTCTATCGAGAAAGTATCAATTCAAAAGGGTGGCGAATTTCAGCAACTCGTTGGAGCCCCTCTCATTATTGAATTTAAAGACCCATTAAATGAAGAAACTTTTAACCATTTTATTGATTCAACATTCGGCAGAGTAAAAAACCGGTTCAGATTATGGGGGAATCCCATCAGGCTTGGGCCAAAAAAAATTCATGTTTACGGCGTGGATAAACATTTATGGCAGCCTATTTTTTTAGAGATTACTGACAAACATTTAATCGCCATTATACCTAAAGGCACTTGTGGAAATACTGTTCATAGGCTTGTTTCAAATATTCAAATATATTTAGACCCCGCTGCAAAAGTTACTATTGGCAATAAACCTTATAAGGAAATCGCCGATGATTCGTCAAAAGGAATAAAGTATGAACAATATTGATGAAATCATCGGAGATCATTTATTCCAACTAAATTTAATTTTGTGGCTGGCTCAACCAATTGGCATAAATATTGGATTGAGAGCGATATTGGCTGAATCCAGTTACTCGGTGTATTCAATATCGCCATCTCTGGCTTTGCCAATCCCTATGAGAGAGAGGATACGCGAAAAAAGTATAACTGCACAAGATGGTTGTTCTCCAGATATTATATTGAAAAGAAAAATTTCCGACCTATTTGTGCTCATTGAATGTAAAAAACAGTCTTTTGGGGTAGAATCTTCAACTTCTGAACAGGCGAGAACAATGCTTTTATTAGAAGGGCAAGTATTAGCAGAAGCCCTTGCTCTTTCTTCCACCTCACGTGTTGGAAGTGTTGTGACCTATGCAACAAAAGACGATCAGAAGCTTTTAATTAAAAACACTTGTGATATTCTCATGTCCGAAATTAAAAGCGCTGGTTTTCGCTCTAATGATGCCTGCTGTATTGGAATTAAACATGATTCTGAGAATTCAATTTACATAAATGTCGATGTTGACGATTCAAACAGGTTAAATATAATCGAAAGTGGAGTAATCAAAGTTATTGAGGGTCAGCCAGATACTGACCCGCGCCCCCTATATTTCATACCTCTCGACCCCTCGGTTGAACAAAATGCCTATGGGAAAAAGACGCTGGAGCAACGCTTACTGAGTGAAATATTATCTCTGATCGGACGAGCTAAAGTGCCGAGCAAGGTTGTTTTAACTGTGGAAGATCTTCTGTCTAAAGCTACTTGGGGGATGTATAGTTTATGGGCTGACAATAATGCCCGAAAGAATTTAAGGAGACAGATGAATAGTTTTTTGAAAAATAAGGTCGCACCGATGTTGCCTCATAATTTTACGCAAGAACAAGACACTTGGGTTTTAAATCTTGAATTTTCAAAAGATAAAGAATCTCTTTTGTCTTTTTTGCTTAAGACAGAAGGAGTAGAAGAATTATCGAAAGACCAGCTTGTGTTATTTGACGATAGCGATAAACAGCAATAAATTTATCTCCTATGAATTTGGAGCTTATAGAAAAAGAATTTAAGACTAAAATCTGCGATGAGGTAAATCTTGCACAGGAAGGACTCAACAGGTTTATCGTCTTTAATCCTTTTATGTTTGATGACGGGGATCATCTCGTAGTTTTGCTGAAAGGTGTGGAAGGAAAATGGCTTTTCACCGATGAAGGACATACATTTATGCATGTGAGTTACGATGATATTGATATTGACAAGGGAACAAGAAAGAAGATTATCGACAATGTTCTTTTGGGTTATGGCATAAAAAATCAGGAAGGAGAACTAATAGCTGAAATACCGGACAATCAATTCGGAGACGCATTGTACAGTTATTTGCAGGGGTTGATAAAAATAACCGATATTAATTACCTGACAAGAGAACGCGTCAGGTCAACTTTCATGGAAGATTTCAGAGCGCTTATTGAAGAAACCGTTCCTTCAGACAGACGAATATTTGATTATTATGATAAACAGCATGACCCTGATGGGAAATATATTGTGGATTGTCGGGTAAACGGCATTAAGCGGCCATTATTTTTGTTTGGAATACCACAGGACGATAAGTGTAGAGATGTGACCATAACCTGTCTTCAATTTGAGAAGTTCAATGCGCCTTTCAGGTCAATGGCTATCTTTGAAGATCAGGAATCTATAAATCGGAAGGTGTTAGCAAGGTTCAGCGATATATGTGATAAGCAATTTTCAACACTGGCAATCAACAAAGACAGAATAGCTAAGTATTTATACGAAATTATGGAGGATAAATGATAGGTTTTATCGGCGGCGGGAATATGGCAGAGGCACTGATAAAGGGCATTCTTAAGAGTTCAGAGTTCAGAGCAAGGGTATAGCATGAAGCAATCTGCCCCAAAACATACATATTCAACATTAATCACCGCCCTCGCATCCCTCATTGAGCAGGGGCGCAAGGCAGCAGTTCGGTATGTTAATACTGTACTGGTTGCTACTTATTGGCTGGTTGGCAGAAGGATTGTTGAGTATGAGCAGAAGGGGAAAGAACGAGCAGAGTATGGAGAGGTTTTGCTGGAAAGGCTTTCAAAAGATCTAACTAAACAATTCGGGAAGGGATGGGGAGAATCTCATTTAAGAGCAGTTCGCCAGTTTTACCTGATTTATAAGGATATCGAAAACCGCTACACACTGTGTAGCGAATCTGGAAAGCATGATGAAACTAACATTCGACACACATTGTGTAGCGAATTAGTTGCTGCAAAACTTCAGACACTGTCTGGAGAATTGTTCAGTAAAGTTTTTCTGCTATCATGGTCTCATTACCGTCTGCTCATGCGTCTTGACGAACCATTTAAACGAGAATTCTACGAAACAGAGTGTATCACGGGCAACTGGTCTGTTAGGCAACTGGACAGGCAGATTCAATCAATGCTTTATGAAAGAACTGCTTTGTCTAAACGCAAGCTAACAGTTATTGCAAAAGCACACGAAAAACCAGTTACTTTAAAGCCCGAAGATGAAATCAGAGACCCGTATATACTTGAATTTCTCGGATTGAGGGATGAATATTCAGAATCACAATTGGAAGAGGCTTTAATCAGGCATCTTGAGCATTTCCTTCTTGAATTAGGGAACGGTTTCACCTTTGTTGCCAGACAAAAGCGAATAACTCTTGAAGGAAGTCATTATCGTCTCGACCTTCTTCTTTATCACAGAGTTTTAAGATGTCTTGTTGCTATTGATTTGAAAATTGGTGAGTTTACACATGCAGATGCAGGGCAGATGAACCTTTATGTTAATTATCTTAAAGATAAGGAGAAATTGCCTGAAGAAAATGACCCTGTGGGTTTGATACTCTGCACTGACAAAAAGAAGACTGTAGTTGAATATGCTCTTGGTGGAATAAATAATAAAGTATTTGCCTCAAAATATAAGTTAAAATTACCCGACCCTAAAGTGCTCAAACGGGAAATAGAGCATGAAAGACAGAGACTTTTTGAGATGAAAATAGCTGAAGAAAAAAAAGGAGTAAATAGATGATTGGTTTTATCGGCGGCGGGAATATGGCAGAGGCACTGATAAAGGGCATTATTCAGAGTTCAGAGTTCAGAGTTCAGAGTGAGACAAAAGATATACTTGTATCCGAGCCAAGAGAAGAAAGAAGAGGATACCTTGAATATGCATATGGCATAAAAACAACACAATCTAATAAAGAAGTTGCGTCTTCATGCAGTATAATAATACTTGCTGTTAAACCCCAGAACATGGCGGATGTCCTTGATGAAATATCAGGGTTAATTACAGACGAAAAGACAGTGGTATCAATAGCTGCCGGCATCACGCTTCCTTATCTTCAATCTAAATTAAAGACTAAAAAACTCATCAGGGTAATGCCTAACACACCTGCACTTGTTCAGGAAGGCATGTCCGTTATTTCATTATGTGAATGCATACCCGACAAAGATATTGCACCTGTCAGGGATATATTCATGTCAATCGGCAGGGTGCTCACGTTGCCTGAAAAATATATGAATGCAGTCACCGCATTGTCAGGCAGCGGTCCTGCTTTTATAGCGCTATTTGTTGAAGCCATGATAGAGAGCGGGATAAAGATGGGACTGAGCAGTGAAAATGCCGCTGAACTGTCTGTTCAAACCCTGTCAGGCACTGCAGCGCTTCTTGATACAGGAATGCCTCCTGAAAAACTCCGTGAAATGGTAACATCTCCCGGCGGTACTACAGCAGCAGGCCTTAAGATATTTGAGGAAAAAGGCTTCAGAAATATAGTTACAGATGCCATTCTGTCAGCACAAAAAAGGGCGGAAGAACTTGGGAGGAGGGAATAGATGAGTATATTTGGCAATTTGATAATAGCTGTCGCAACTATCCTTTACTACGGACTTGAGATTTATCAATGGATAGTAATAATCGCTGCAATAATAAGCTGGGTTAACCCTGACCCTTACAATCCAATTGTAAGATTTCTTTATGCAGTCACAAATCCTGTATTCAGACCGATAAGGAGACTCATCGGCGGCAGACTCGGATCAATAGATATTTCTCCTCTAATAGTGATTCTTGCTATTATATTAATACAGAAGTTTGTTATAACGTATTTGATAGAGATTGGCTATAAAATATAAAAGGAGGAGCCATAATATGAGGATTACACCGCTTGACATTCAACAAAAACAGTTTCCCATGAAGTTTAGAGGGTTTGATGTAGATGAGGTTTACTCTTTTCTTGAATTGATGAGAGAGGAGATGGAGGAGCTCATCAGAGAAAACGCTTCACTAAAGGAACAGTTGAGCAGGGCTGATACACACCTGCGAGAATACGGCGACATGGAAGTCACCCTTCGGGAAACCCTTATAACAGCCCAGCAGATGGTGGAAGAGTATAAGACAAATTCAAGAAAGGAAGCCGAACTCATTTTAAAGGAGGCAGAGCTGAAGGCTGAATCCATGATGGGGGAATCACAGGAGAAAGTGGTAAAAATACACGAAGACATTGTTGAACTCAAGGGAATCAGGCGCCATTTCAAGGAGGAGGTTAAAAGACTTATAGAGAGCCACCTCAGGATGCTCGAATTTGACAAGGAAAGGGAAGGGGAAGGAGCCTGATGAAATTTAGTGCCCCCAAGGGCATGCAGGACATTTTGCCTCCTGACATCTATATCTGGCAGAATGTTGAGGAAGTTGCAAGAGAGTTATTCCATAAGTACGGATTTCAGGAAATAAGAGTCCCGATAGTAGAGTCAACGGATATCTTCATAAGAAGCATCGGAGAAACCACTGATATAGTCGAAAAGGAAATGTACACCTTCACGGATAAAGGGGGAAGGAGCATCACCCTTAGACCTGAAGGCACGGCTCCTGTCGTAAGATGTTATGTTGAGCATAATCTCTATAATCTTCCGTCTCCCCAGAAATTCTTTTACACTGGCGCAATGTTCAGATATGAAAGGCCGCAAAAGGGAAGATTCAGGCAGTTCTATCAGATTGGCGCAGAGGCATTCGGCGTTTCACAGCCGTCGCTTGATGCAGAAATAATCGTCATGCTGAAAAACCTTCTTGAAAAGATAGGGATAGCCGGACTCAATTTTGAATTAAATTCCATCGGATGTGATAAGTGCAGGCCTGATTATAAAAATGCACTTTTGAAGTTCTTTAAGAGTAAGCTTGCCATCTACTGTCCTGACTGCCAGAGAAGATACCGGACAAATCCTTTGAGAATACTTGATTGCAAGGTTCCGGGATGCGTTGAGTTAAGAAAGGGCGCACCTTATGTTAAAGACTATCTGTGCAATGACTGCAGGGAGCATTTCAATGAACTGATATTCAGCCTTAAAGAACTTAAGATACCCTATACACTAAATCCGAATTTGGTGAGAGGTCTTGATTATTACACGAGGACGACATTTGAAGTGACAAGCGAACATCTCGGCGCGCAAAAAGCAGTGGCTGCAGGCGGCAGATATGACAGGCTTGTGGAGGAGTTCGGCGGACCTCCGACTCCTGCTATGGGATTTGCAATCGGAATGGAGCGGCTCGCAACACTGTTAAAAGAAAAATCAGAACAGAAAATACCTTCTCCTAAAGTCTTCATTGCCACACTCGGCAGGGATGCTGAGATGGAAGGTTTCAAAATCGCTGAAAGCATAAGGTCATCAGGATGCTGGATTGAGCCCAATTATGGCGGTGCATCCCTTAAAAGCCAGATGAGAAAGGCAGACAGGATTGGCGCTGAATTCGTTCTCATCATTGGCGATAATGAACTGAAGGCAGGAAAGGTTCAGTGGAAAAATCTTAAAAACAGTCAGCAGGGAGAAGTTGAGATAAAGGATATTGCCTCTATTATCCAAAAACTTTCAGATTATATCCCGAAATAAATAGGGGATTTCTGTTAAAACCATCTACAAAGAAACAGTTTCAAATATGTGAAACTATTGAAGATTTACTGGAGAAATACGCATATAGCATTTTTATAATAAAAAGCCCATGGGCCGCATATCATTACCTATAGGCCTTTTCTCTATATCTACTTGACTGCTTCTTTCAGCTTCTTGCCAGCGGTGAACTTTGGCACCTTGGCTGCAGGAATCTTTATCGGCTCGCCAGTCCTCGGGTTGCGTCCCTTCCTCGCCTTCCTCCTTACTACTGAGAACGAGCCGAAGCCTACGAGAATGAACTTCCTCCCTTTTTTAAGTGTGGTTGATACAGCGCCGATGAATGATTCAATGGCATTCTCAGCCTGTGCCTTCGTTATTCCAGCGTCCTTGGCAATCTTGTCTACCACTTCCTCTTTTGTCATAAGTTACCTCCTGTATTTTAGATTAGATGATATCAAGCCTCATTTTTAAGCATTTCTTACACCTTCCAGATCTTTTCAAAGAAGAGTTCGGACTCTAAAACAATCATGAGGAATTGCGTACACTTCATTAATTAGCCTTCATATTTTTGTTGTAATAGCGTGCTTGCACTTCATAAGTATATATGCAAGAAACACGAAATTGATGTGACGCAAATCACAATCACAAAATTATTTTTTACATAAATCAAAATTTTGATTTGGGCAAACAACTCTTATGTATTTTTCCAGTTACAGTAAAAAGGAAGGTTTAAGAAGGAGATTTCTGTCGTCAAGGACTTCAATTTTTCCATCCATGATTAATTTGTTCAGAAGGCGGGTTACTGTTTCGCGAGAAAGGGATGTATAATCAGCAATATCCCGATGTGTGAGTTTCAATGTTATAATAGTTCCCCTCCTGTCTTTCATACCGTAATACATACCCAAAAGCTTAAGCAATGTCCTTACTCTGTCTTCAGCACGGTGATGACTCAAGACCTTGTTCGTCATCCATGCTTCTCTGAGTCTCGCGCAAAGTGTGGAAATTATCCCTTTTAGCACATTATTATTTTTCAATAATTCTTCAAAATTCTTTTTTGAAATTATCGCAATACTTGTATCTTCCATTGCTATTACAGTAGCAGGAGAGGTTTTCCCATCAAGCAGAGCCATCTCTCCAAAGAAATCACTTGTTTTATGCACTGCAAGAATATGTTCTCTGCCGTCTGGGGTAAGATGCACTGCTTTTACCTTGCCTGAAAGAATGATATATATGTAATTTTGTGTATCCTCTTCCATGAAGATTATCTTGTTTCTATGGAAATGTTTTTCAACGAGTACATGTCTCAATTCTTTAATTTCTTCTTCTGAAAGGCATGCAAAGAAGGGAATATTTTTGATAATCTTATCAAACACAAGATCTGTACTTTTCATCTTCCGATTTTCTCGTGGCAATTTTATATGCTTTTTCTCCTTTTTAATGATACCACATAAAAATAATGTAGTTAGCAAATTTTGTTAGTGGAAGTATCATAATGCGAGAGAGCCAATAGTCAAAGCATTGATTATTGGAAAATCTTTATGGAATAAGCTTGTCTCAACTTAACCATTCCCAAATGAAATTTGCACAAGAAATCTTACTGCCCTATCCCACAACATCAAACTTCCTGACTCTTAATTTAACTCCGAGTTCATCCGCAATCGCCCTGCATTTGTTGATGTCCACACCCTTGAGTTCTACAACCGTTGCCTGCACATTCGGAATGTACTTCTTCGCCTCTTTTAGGAAATTTAAGACCTCTCTGAAAGCATCCTTGAATGCGGGTCTGCATATGCGCTCGTAAGTTTCTTCGTCATGAGCGTCAAGGCTCACGGATATTGAATCCACAATCCCTTGAAGCTCTGGAAGGATGTTTCTTTTGTGAATCATGTTTCCGTGTCCGTTTGTGTTAATCCTCACCATGCCTCCCTGCTGTTTTATCCATGAAGCTACGGCCTTTACTAAATTGAGTCTGAGCAGGGGCTCGCCAAATCCGCAAAAGACTATTTCTCTATACTGTGCAGGATTGCCGATAGCCTCTTTCAATTCTTCTTTTGTCGGTTCTTTTTCCAGACCCAGATTATGTCCTTTTACATATTGGGTATGGAATTTTACGCAGAAACCGCATTTGTTGGTGCATCTGTTTGTTATATTGAGATAGAGATTGTCCCTTATTTTGTAGACAATCTCTCCTTCAGGCAGTTCACCGATTTTGAAAAGCCGTTTGGCATTTAAACCCGTAATCCTGTCTGTATCTTCAACTGATATTCCCCTGAGTTCAGCAATAAATTTTGCTGTGTGGATGATAAATGCCGGCTCATTCCTTTTGCCCCTGAACGGTTCAGGCGCAAGATAAGGAGCATCGGTTTCTATCAGCAGATATTCATCAGGTATTGCCTTTGCAATCTCCTTCAGTTTAGATGCATTCTTAAATGTTACCGGACCTGCTATGGAGATGTAAAAGCCCATTGCTATTGCCTTCTGTGCCATATCCATGTCGCCTGAAAAACAATGCATCACGCCTTTTTTAACTCCTGAATCTTCAAGTATTTTAAGGGTATCTCTCTTTGCTTCCCTGCTGTGAATTACAACAGGCAGGTCAACTTCCTTAGCATATTTGAGCTGTTTCATAAAAACTTCTCTCTGAATCTCTCGCGGTGAAAGGTCGTAATGGTAATCAAGACCTATCTCTCCAATGGCAATGACCTTATTGTTTTCAACCCACGCCATTATCCTAAAGAATACTTCCTCTGAGAAGTCTTTTGCATCATGCGGATGGATGCCGACAGCAGCGTATATGAAGTCATATTTATTTGA
>PNNP01000009.1 GCA_013824325.1 Thermodesulfovibrio sp.
CTCGGATTGAATGAGAATGAGCTTATTTCTGACCCTTGCTATAACATTATGACCGGCGCAAAGATTTTAAGACAATGTATTGACATACACGGCTATACATGGAATGCAGTCGGCTGTTACAACGCAAAAAGCTATGACAAGAAGGTAAAATATTCATGGAAAGTTTTCCGCACATTAAAAAATGACGTCAATGTTCCATCTTCATTATCAGGAACCAGCAATAACAGAAGAACTGCAAAAAATGAAGCAGGCAGCAACAGTGAATTATATTTCCGCATCAGGTCCATGGAAAATGTCCGTGGGACATCAAAGGAACCGCAATGAGCATCATTGCTGATTTGCTTTCAAAATTAAAGTTTCAGGGCAATAAGGGTGATGTGCCTCCGGGTCTTAAAAAGGTTGTCTTAGATGATGTAAAAAAGAGAGATACCCATAGAAAGATTATTGCGATAGCGGCTCTGGTTCTTGTTGCAGTTCTATCAGGACTTGCCACCATTCAACTTATTGATACGTATATAAAGCCCTCCAAGCCGGCTCCAGGCGTTGCTTCAAAGGCAAAGCCGGCTCCTGAACCTCCGGTCGTTGCCAAAACTGTCCCATGGAAGAACCGTCTGTCACAAAGGAACCCGTGAAAGAAAAAGCATCGCAGGAACAGCCATCAAAACAGGATAAAAAACAGTCTGTCAGCAAGGATGCAAAGGGTGTAAAAGCTGGAGATGCCAAACCTCCGAAAAAGAAAAAGCCCAAACCCCGTGAAGATGCAGTAAAAGAAACAGCAAAGAAAGAAAAAGATTTTTCACCAGCCTATGACAGCGAGAAACTCCAGCAAATAAAACCTCGTGATACTCAAAAACTTGACGCACACCTTCATATTGCAAAGGCGTATGAATCCAAAAGAGAGTACCATCAGGCTCTTCAGAGCTACAAGAGGGCTCTCGAAATAGACCCCGACAACTATATCATTATGAATAATATTTCGAGCGTGCTTATTAATATGGGCGCTGCTGATGATAAGACAAGACTCTCAAGGTTTCAGGAAGCAATACAATACTCAAAAAATGCACTGAATATTAAAAAGGATTATGTCCCCTCACTTATAAATCTCGGCATCGCTTCTTTGCAGCTCGGCAACTTTACCGAAGGTGAAAGCTATCTTACCAAGGTATTATCAATTGAGCCGTCAAACAATCTCGCCGCTCTTAATCTTGCCATCCTCTATGAAAAGAGAGGAGAGCATGACAAGGCATATGATTACTTTTCAAAACTTTCATCAACCGGCGATATCAGGGGTTATCTTGGAGCTGCAAGAATTTTAGAGAAACAGGGCAAGGTTTCTGAAGCGGCGAGGTTCTACAGGGAAATAATCTCAAAGACTACTGTTGATTCAAATACTAAAAGATTTGCGACTGAGAGGCTGCAGCAATTAGGGCAGTAAGCTGACAACTCTGTCCACAACCCACCATTCTTTCCCGTCAGAGGTCTTTACCTTATACCATTTCCTGCCTGTAGAGTCGGTGACTTCATCCATTATGTCAAGGACTGCGCCTTTTGAAACCCATGTAACATCTCTGGTGTTGAAAGAAGGCTCGCTTCTGAGATTGGCAGAATCTGCAATAACAATGACGCTCATTTTCTTTTCTTCGTGTTTTGCCTTTTCAGTCTGTTCAGCCGTTGAAGTCTGAATCGTTTGTGCAGGGTCAGGCTGGGCAACAGGTCTAACCCGCAGCGGCTTTACTACTGCGGGAGATTGTTCAAAAAAGATATCACCCAATGTAACCCCAAAGATTTTCACGGAATCAAAATATCTGCTGCTGACAGCAACAAATGTGAGGGCTGAAACTACAATCATTGTCAGGGCTACATATGCCAGTCTTTTTGTCCAGTTGATCGTATGTTTAGGGGCAGGAATCTCCGTAAGGTGCTTCATGGAATACTGAATATGCCTCTTTTTAATGGTCTTGTTTCCATCAATATAAGCTGCCATCATTGCCCGTGAGGATATAATATTAATCAGTCTCGGGATGCCATTTGAGAATCTGTGAATGAGTCTTTTTGCCTTTTCATCAAAATTTATGGAACCTTTGCCCCCTTTTATCAATCTGTAATTGATATAATCTGAAGTTCCTCTGCCTGTTAAGGGTCTCAAAGCGACTTTTACTGCTATCCTCTGGTGTATCTGCCTGAACTCATCCTGAAGTAATTTAGTCCTGAACTCGGGCTGCCCTATAAGTACTATCTGCAGTAATTTCTCTCTTTCTGTCTCAAGATTTGACAGGAGCCGCAGCTCTTCAAGGGTTGCGTCAGGAAGGTCCTGAACCTCATCAACGATTATTATCACCCTCTTGCCTGCCATCGAACTCTGGATTAGGAAATTCCTGAATGACTTCATTATCTCGTTCTTGTTTGTGTTTGTAAACCTGACATTTAAATCATCAAGAACCACCATCAAAAATTCTTCGGGTGTAAGTCCGGGAGTCATAATGAGGGCAATCTCGGCTTTGTCCTTCCAGTTGTCAATAAATACCTTCAGGATTGTGGTTTTTCCTGTGCCGGGCTCCCCTGTTGCCAGAAAGAAACCTTCTTTTTGTTCCACTGCGTAATTGAGGGAAGAGAGAATCTCGTTATGTTCCTCTGAAGGATAATAATAATACGGGTCAGGTGTAAGCCTGAACGGGTCTTCTGACAGTTCAAAAAACTTTAAATAATCCATAAATCAGATTTTCCCCATCTTTGACACAAGGTCGTATACCGGCACCAAAAGTCCGACTATTATTATAGCAAAGAAAATACCTATAACAACAATTATAATCGGCTCTATCAGCTTTTCCATCTTCTGGGATACATCATTCAGTTTCTTGATGTAATGCTCTGAAAGAAAGCCAAACTGTTCATCAAGATTGCCGCTGGTTTCACCTATATCAATCATCCTTACAACAAGGGGAGGGAATACCTCGTGCTTTCTGAGAGCGCCGGATATTGTGCTTCCGGCTGATATGCTCTCTTTTGATGTCAGAATTGCCCGTTTAAAAACTTCGTTGCCTATCACATTTGCGATTATGTCAAAACATCTGTCAATGGTAAGTCCTGCCACAATAAGTATCCTGAGCTGCTCGGAAAAGATGGCTAACAGTTTGTTATACACTACAAGTTTCACGATTGGAATTTTTATTTTCATTAAATCAATATAATATCTCGTCTTCTCTCTCTGTTTCAGTATCTTTATGACTGCAAAAACAGCAATAGGGATAAGGGGGATAAGATACCAGTATGATTGCATGAACTCGCCCAGACGCATTAACATCAGCGTAACAA
Organism: Thermodesulfovibrio sp.; assembly: GCA_013824325.1. Taxonomy (GTDB): domain Bacteria; phylum Nitrospirota; class Thermodesulfovibrionia; order Thermodesulfovibrionales; family Dissulfurispiraceae; genus PNNP01. Next base: position 3,313 of record PNNP01000009.1, read on the forward strand.
ACGGTATCTTTATGCCTAAATCTTTAATAACGGTCACAACCTTGGGAAGGACATACGCAAGCCAGAAAATCAAGGCGCCTGTAGTTGTAACTATTGCGAAGACCGGATAGATAAGCGCCCTTTTGATTGCAACAGCAAGGTCTTCCATTTTCTGCAAATGGTCTGCTATATCAGAAAGGCTCCTGTCAAGACGCCCGGTTTCTTCTCCTATTCTTACCATCCTGACAAAAATATCAGGAAAGTTATTTTTATACATATTCACTGCATCGGAAAAACTCTTTCCAGTCTCAATCTGTCTCCGTATATTTAAAATAATATTCTTGAGATGTTTGTTTTCAACTGTTATGCTCATATCTGAAAGCGAATTAAGGATTGGCACACCTGCCTTTAACATAACAGAAAGGTTTTTCGCAAACTCTATAATGTCTCTCCTTTTAATCCTTTGGGATGTGAAGCCTTTCTGGATGTCTGCAACTATCTTGTTCATCTTTCTTACATCGAGTATGTAAAGGCCTCTTGATGACAGGTCGCCGTAAACAATGTTAATGTCTTCTGCCTCTACGAAGCCCTTTATCATTGCACCGTCACGTTCTATTGCCTTGTATGAATAATAGTTCATCCTGCTACCCTTAGAACTTCATCAAGGGTTGTCACGCCTTCTGCTGCCTTTCTTACAGCATCTTCTTTCAGCGGTCTCATGCCTTTTCTTATCGCTGTTTCGTTTATTGCCATAATAGAAGCGCCGGAATATATCAGCTCTTTTATTTCGTCATCTACAAATAATATCTCAATGACAGCAGTCCTTCCTAAATAACCTGTCCCGTCACACTTCGGACAGCCCTTGCCTTTGATTGCAGTGGTTAATGATATGCCGTGTTCTTTAAAGATTGAAATTTCATTATCATTAAGGGCATATTGTGTTTTGCAGTAATGGCATACTCTTCTGACGAGTCTCTGAGCCATAATAGCAAGAAGAGATGAAGACATAAGAAACCTGTCAACCTTCAGGTCTAAAAGTCGAGGTATTGCTGTAACAGCATCGTTTGTATGAAGCGTTGAAAGCACAAGATGTCCTGTTATGGATGCCCTGACGGCTATCCTTGCAGTCTCTTCATCCCTGATTTCTCCAAGCAGCATTACATCGGGGTCCTGCCTCATAAAGTTTCTGCCTGCAAGGGCAAAGTCATAGCCGACTTTTTCATTCACCTGTGTCTGCCTGGTCAGGCTCAGTTTATATTCAACAGGGTCTTCAACTGTGAGGACATTTCTTTCAAGAAGGTTTATCTCTCTTAATGCCGCATAGAGGGTGGTTGTCTTACCGCTGCCTGTAGGACCCGTAATCAGGACTATGCCGTACGGCTTATTAAAAATATTCCTTATCCTCTGCATATCAGCTTCACTAAAACCCAATTTTTCGATTCTCAGCAAGGGACCTACGCCGGCAAGCAGTCTTAAGACTATATTCTCTCCGTAAATGGTCGGGATTGTTGATACACGAAGGTCGTAACTCTTCGTTAAAAAAGCATATGTAAATGAGCCGTCCTGCGGCAGTCTTTGCTCTGTTATGTCAAGCTGTGACAGTATCTTGACCCTTGATACCACGCCGCTGTGAGCTATCTTTTGAAGGCAATGCCCGTGCTGCAAGACTCCGTCTATCCTGTAAAATACATTGACGACTTCATTGGTCGGATTTATATGTATGTCAGTGGCATTTCTTCTGATTCCATCCATTATTAAAAGCTCTGTAAGCGACGTGATATTAGTGCCGGTGACAATATTGGTGCCCTTGATTTCGTTTATTATAGCATCAACGCGCTTCTGAAGGGGATTTTCAAGGAAAAAATAAGCCCTTTCAAGTGCATCATAGAAACTTTCGGTATCAACCATATATACCCTCGGCTGGCTTCTCGTGATTTTTGCTACCTTATCAATAGCAACTATATTGCTCGGATTCATCACGCCTATGCTCATTCTTCCGCTTTCCAGCTCGAGCGGTACAAATCCTGTCTTTTCCGCCACATCTTTGGGCACTCTTTTCAGTGCATCTTCTGAAATAATATATTCGTTGAGGTCTACAAATTCCAGACCTGATTGTTCAGCAAGTATCTGTCCGAGTTCCTTTGAAGATACAAATCCGAGCTTTACGAGGATATTGCCTAAGAGGTCGCCTGTTATGCGCTGCTGGATTAATGCGATATGGAGCTGCTTCTCATTAATCAGTCCCCGTGTCTTTAACAGGTCTCCTATTCTTATGGCTGACATGAACTACCTTGATACCAGCGTTGGCTGGATAACTACTACAAGTTCTGATTTGGTTTCAAGCTTATCTTTTCTTTTGAAAAGCTCGCCCACTAAGGGTATATCCCCCAATCCCGGAACCTTGTTATCAGTTACACTTTCTTTTTTTGATATAAGCCCGCCTATTATAATCATCTGTCCGTCCCTTACCTTAACGGTTGTGCTCAATTCCTTGAGGTCAACTGTTGGAAAAGATAGCTGTATCTGGTTCGAACCTGACTGTCCGAGTGTTTTATCCTCAAGTTTAACAAGGTCAGAGACTATAGGAGTTATTGTCAGAGATATTTCGCCATGTTCATTTATATAGGGAACTATCCCGATAATGATGCCTGACAGCACACTGCCTCTCTCAACTGTATATGTTACTGTAGGGGTGGTGCCGGTCGTGGCAGTTGTTGTTGTTTCCACCCTTGCAATATAACTGGTACTTCTTCCAACGCTCAGAAGCGCTGTCTGTCCGTTCATTATGTTTATCCTCGGATTGGATAGTGTCCTGACTTCTCCCTGCTCCTGAAGGGCATTCAAAAGTGAAGTAAAACTCGTGCCTGTGGTTCCTATGTTGAATGTCGGACTTCCTGATGTGACTACAGAAGAGAAAGCTGTTGTGCCGGCAGTTATTTTGCCCAATCCTTTCAAGTTATCAAGAAATGTCCAGTTAATACCATATTTAAGGGTATCTGACAGCGAAACCTCTATAATCTTTGCTTCAACAATAACTTGTCTGTTTATTATTTTTCTTATGGTTTCTATATATTGTTCAACTTTTTGGAGACTCTTTTTTGAAGCTGTTACAAATATGGTCCCTGTCAGCCTGTTGACAGTATAACTATCCTTTAATTGTGTAGCAGCAACTGTTCCCGGGGGCAAAGGAGCGGTTGGCTGAGCCTGCTGACCTGACAATAGGATAGTAATGGATTTTTCAACTGCATCCCAGAAATTGAATGCTGTTGCATCACTTTTACTGGATTGAGTTACACTGCCTTTAATGCCGGTGATTGTAGTTGAGCCTGATGTGCTTCCGCCTGATGTTGTTGCCCCGAGTATGTCTCCTCCTACATCAACGCTGTAAGTCTGCACAATGGCAGGATGTCCGAGCTCGAATATCTTCGTATTAACAGCCTTTACAATGAGCATGTTGTTTTCAATTGAGTAGAAGTAATCAACAGATGAAAAGATGATACTCAATGCATCCTCAACAGTCACGTTTTTCAGGTTAAGGTTTAATGTAGTTTCGGAATTTACACCACTTTCAAAAACAAGATTAAGTCCTGTTGACTCTGCGATTATATAGAGGATATCACGCAGGGGCCTGTTTCTTGCTGTTATATCTATAACCCTTGTTTTTAAAGGAGAGATTTCCTCGCTTGCAGATACGAAATCAGGCATTTTAGGTTCAAGGCTGACAGGTTTTTCAACCTTTACCTCTCTCGCTTCCTTTGGGATTTGAATCTCCCTTTTTATATCCATGGAACTGCATGAGACAACCAGAAAAATTAGGATGCAGGATACAGGATACAGGATATGAAATCCTGAAAAGAACTGCCTTACCCTGCCTTCCTTTTGCCTTTTGCCTATTGTCTTTTTTATTCTAAATTTAGCCATTTATCTCCCTTCTTGCTTTTTATTAATACTCTTTTGTTCTCTATTTTAACAACCTTTATCTGGTTAATAACATCTCCTTCTTTTACAACCTTATCATTTATTATAGCCATTTTTCTGCCGTCGTTTATAAGTATTAATGAAACCTTTTGCTCTTCATCTGATACTTTAGGAGCTATTTTTGAGAGTGGTATCTGGGGAAAATCTGTCCGCAGGGGCAAAACTGTCTTTATGGGGCTATCAAGTGCAGCAACCTTAACCGGTTTTCTGCTTATGATTACAACTTTTTCAAAAGAAGGGGATGGAACCGAAAGTTCTTTTTCTATCTGGGACAATTTTGGTTTAATCTTTACTGAATGGGCATAGATTGCAGTTGCAATAATCAATATAAATGGCAATGCCATAAATATCATCTTTTTATTCATCTCAATTTTTTATTCATCTCAATATTCATTTAAGCATCCAACCCCTATTTTGGTGTTTTTGGCAATTGCCTTGAAGAAATTTTCAATGTCCCGCTTATTTCATATACAACCGACACACTTCCCTTACCCTGTACTTGTGATAGGGATATGCTGCCTATAGAGAAAAATGGGAAACTCATTGATTGAAGATAGCCGCAATTGTTAACAAGTGTTATGTAATCTTTCATTCCTCCCTTTATGTTCACGGGCAGACTTACTTCCTCGCCTCTATATTCAAGATTGGTAATTGAAATTTCAGCATCTCCGAAGCGGGATTTAATATCATCAAGACCTATAAAAATAAGGTCTTCAGGCGCCTTTGATGTAAAATCAGACGGTATTACCACCTTTATGGCAGACGTTGATAAATCCATATCTTTTATTATATCCCCTGTTCTGGCAAAATTCTTTTTGACTGTCTGCAGTTTTTTTACTGTATCAGAAAAAGAATCCTCATATTTTTTTAAGATAATTATACCAGATAAAACACATGCAGATAAGACCCCTACAGCAATATAATAAATAAGCAACCGTTTTAACTTGGCACTATATAATATGTTTTGATTCATAAAAGCTAATTGCTCCTGTACCTTGCCTCTATCTCAAATTTTCTTGAGTGCAGGTCTAATCTATCAGATGATAATTCCATTCCGCTGGTTTTCTTTATCACTTCTCTGAGGTGCCGGAAAGTTGAGTGAGTCACCAAATAGGTGTTTGCAGAAATATCCCCTTTCATCGAAAAACGAAATGCGCCTCCTTCCGGTGTAATGCGGATAGATTGCACATTTATATCCTTCATGCCTTTACCTCCAAAAACAGACAGGGCAACAAGGCATTTTTGAAAATCAGGCGTGGTATTAATTGCATTTATAAAACCTGCCAACGGCGTCAGGTTCTCAAGTTCCTTTTTATAAATTTCATAGCTTTGCTGAATAGTTTTCGCCCGTGTTAGCTCTGCTCTCAGCAAATCAATATCATTCTTTAATGCTGCCACCTCAGTTGTCTTTATCGCAAAATATCCCAGTCCTGCAATAAAGAAAAAAGCAAATGCTGCTGTGCAATATTTAAGGAAAGCCTTCTGCATAAGAAAATCCCTGTAACTCTTTAAAAGCAGGTTGCCCCATTTTAATTCCCTCGAGTACAGGATTGCCGCTATCGGCACGATAAATTCCATTATTGTCTCTTTCGGGGCTTTAACATTTGATGGATTCTCCATGCCTACCATAGGCAAAATCAAAGATTGGGTTGCATCATATTTGTCCATGACACTGCCGATACCGATTAGCATCGTGGGAGATGCTCTTAAAGTCTGACGGCAGTAGTTAATAGTCATATTGAGATTTTCTACATCAAAATCATGAATGCCCGGCGTCAAGGATTGAACATCTCTAACAAAAAGCAGTTTGCCGCCCTTTATCATGAATAAAGTCTTAGTCTCTCCTGATTCTGACACGCAGAGTACCGGATCATCGGGCAAATCCCCTTTTGCCTGCACCAGACGCGATAATACGAGTGAATTGGTATGCAGACTGCTGATTGTTTTGTTATGACTGCTGAACCTTTCAATAATTTGGGAAACATCATCATTATTGACAGCAAAGATGAAGACCTCCTGCATCTTTTTAACTTCAGAGGTTATCTCACCTAAAACTATGTGAAAATATGAGAAGTCTCTTAACTCCAGGTATCTATTCCTTATTTCTGACTCAATGATTTTTTTAAGATAGCTCTCTTTTACGGCGGGTAGGACTGCTATAAACTGATAGATTGTTTTGAAATCACATACAACTGTAAAATTCCGGGTTTTTTCTTTGCGTAAAAAATCGTCAAATTCTTCATTTTTTAACGTGATGGTGTTTTTAACAGATAATTTGCCGCGACTTAAAGATGCATAAACTATTCTGACTATTCCATTTTCAAAATTGACCGCAACGTGCTTAGCCAAAAATAGACGCCTCCCTTTCCGAAAATATTCCGGAAAATCCGAATATATATAATAATTATATCATGGGAAGCGTCTATTTTTCATTCCATGTTTATTCCATAAAGGTCTGCAATAAGAATCTCTAAAAATTATCAGCTTGCCCGTTGCAGTATCTTTTATCTGTCTGCTTATAATATACAAATTTCCATCCCTGCCGAAATATTTTGAACCATTCACCTCTAACTGCGAACCTGTATTAAATGTTATCCCCTCTTTCATTAAATACCAGGGCGGAGCTGTAATTACAGTGTAGGATTTGCTGCCGGATTGTATCTTTAAAATAAGAGGGCCCCGCATACCCCGCATAGTCTCTGTCACTGTCCCTTTGACTGTTATCTCGGTGTTTTCATCATAGCCTTCCTTAACATCAACATCAGATTCAGCATAAGACAGTGAAAAAAGACAAAGCAGTGCAAAGACGGCAAATACTATTATTTTGAAATTAACCCTCATTATCATGGTAGCCTTAAGTTTATATTTTGCCCCCTTCAGCAAGGAAGGGGGCATACATTAAAAAGTTTTAAAAAAAATCACAGCACCATTTTGCAGATGTTTAAAATGCCGCTCTTCCCATTCCCATCCTGCCCATACAAGCGCCGCATGGACCGAATCCAGCGCCTGTCAGTTCTGCTGCAGAAGCTTTCTTCTGTATTTCGGTTCTGACATCAATCATCTCTTTCTGTTTTGCTGAAATTGCATTCCAGTCAGGCGTTGTCTGTGTGTGAAGTGTCATAAGCTCTGTTCTAAGTTGCAGCATCTTCTGCTTTAGAGGCAATATCTCTTTCTGGAACTGGGCGTATTTCTGCGCCTGCTCAGGAGTTAAATTAGTTGTTGCGCTATAACATGGTCCCGCGCCATACCCCATGCCTCTGCCGTATCCCGGTCCAAAAGCCATTGCACCTGTAACCATAATAGCTACAAGTACGACTGCCAATCCTGCTATTAATTTTTTATTCATTTACATTCACCTCCTCTCCTTTAATCTGACATTTTCTGATAAAAGAGCAATTGTCATGCCAGATAAAGAAGAGACCGCCAACTCTTGCAATTTAAAGGTTTTGCGTATATCTGTGCCTCCCATAAAATATATTAAATGCATTTTTTGCACAGATGCATGCAATAATTGCACTTCAATTCTCAGCAGTTATTCCATATTCTTTTATTTTATACTGCAATGCCCTCAGAGATATTCCAAGCATCTCTGCTGCCTTTTTCCTATTCCAGTTTGTCTTTATAAGGGCATTCCTGATTGCAGTCTTCTCCACAGCCTTCAAATCACCTTCAAACTTTTCAGCTTCATGCGGAATCTCAATCAGAGTATCAGGCAAAGGGATTAATAATTCCTGCCCGCGGCTTATTATGACGCTCCTCTCGATTATATTTTCAAGCTCCCTTATATTTCCGGGCCACTGATATGTTGCGAGCTTTTTCAAATCATCATCAGAAATGGACTTGATTCCCCTGCCGAGCCTTGCTGAGATGACCTTTACAAGATAGTTTGCAATTACAGGCAGGTATTCCTTTCGTTCCCTTAGGGGAGGAATGGTTATTGGGAATACATTTAGACGGTAATAAAGGTCTTCCCTGAACTTCATTTCAGCCACCAGCGTCTTCAGGTTCCTGTTGGTTGCTGCGATTACCCTTGCATTTGTTTTTATTGTGTTCAGAGAGCCGAGTCTTTCAAATGTCCTGTCCTGCAAAACTCGAAGAAACTTAGCCTGCAAAGACTGACTCATTTCAGAGACTTCATCAAGAAAAATGGTGCCGTCATTAGCAAGTTCAAACTTGCCTTTTTTCTGGGACAATGCCCCCGTAAAAGCGCCCCTTTCAAAACCGAAAAGCTCTGACTCAAGCAGATTTTCGGGTATTGCAGCGCAATTTATGTCAACAAACGGGCCATTCCTGCTGCTCATATGATGAATTGCTTTTGCTATCAGACTCTTGCCTGTGCCTGTTTCGCCATAAAAGATAACTGTTGCGTCAGTGGGTGCTACATTCTTGATTTCAGAAAGAAGGTTCTCCATTCCTGCAAACAGTATCTCCACGGGAGGCATGTCCTTAAACATACCTGACTTTAGAAGCTTGTTTTCTGTTATCAGATCCTGCCTTTCAACAATCTTTGATACAGCAATCCTTAGCTGCTCCGGGTCTTTTAAAGGTTTTGTAATATAATCAAGCGCCCCCTTTTTCATGGCAGAGACAGCAGTATCTACTGATGCAAATGCAGTAATCATGATAAAATCTATATCGGCATTTTTGTTTCTTACTTCTTCCATAAATCTGATGCCGTCCATCTGGGGCATTTTAAGGTCGGTTATTATAAGGTTTGGTTCATAGGAATCAATTATCTTTATTGCATCTTCCGGATTTGTGAGCCCTTTTACTATATACCCTTCGTCCTCTAATATTTTAGTCATGAGAAGTAAAAAGGATTTTTCGTCATCCACGATGAGTATTCTGAAATTAGCCCTGTTCATATAAATTTCTTCCTCTTATGAATAATGTTCAGGAATTATTATCCTGAAAACAGTTCCCTTTTGCAGCTCGCTTTCAAGCTCAATTATTCCGTCGATGGATTTTGTCAGATTCTCTACAATTGCAAGACCGAGCCCTGTCCCTCTTGCTTTAGTTGTGAAGAAGGGCTTAAATACCTTTGCCTTTGTATCGCTGTCCATGCCGCAGCCGTTGTCACTGATTGTTATTATTATCTTATCATTTATCCGTTCTGCCTTTACACTTACTATCCCGCTGCCTTTAACAGCATCAATTGAGTTCTGAACGATATTTGTTATTATCTGTCTGAGTTTTTCTCTGTCAGATTTAATCGTTAAGTTATCAGGAACTAAAGTCTCAATAGAGACTTCGCTTTTCTCTTCCCTGAGCGGATGCAGTGAATGAATTATTTCCTCTGTAAGCTTGTGAACATTGAATTCCGCAATTCTCGCTTCTACAGGCTTTGCGTATATGAGAAGGTCTTCGGTTAATGTCTCGAGTCTTTTTGCCTCTGAAACTATTATATCCAGATAGCCTTTTCCCATATCTATATTCTGCGGCACGTGTTCTTTGTTCCTTTCCATTAAATACTGTGCAAACCCTTTAATGCTTCCGAGAGGATTCCTTATCTCGTGAGCAAGGACAGAAGCCATTTCACCCATAACAGCCAGTCTCTCTTTTTCTTCCATTATCGTTTTAAGCTCCTCTGAACGTTTTAATGTTTTTATAATAAAATAACCCATAATCCACAGGACAATAATAACAATTGATATACTCAAAATCTGGATTCTTGCCTGTCTTATAATCTTCTCAGCATGATAGGTATGGAGCGCAATCCTGAGAACTCTCCCGGAATGCTGTATATGGACAGGGGAATTCAGGACAAAGACCTCTTCGCCTGTTCCGAGTGTCACGTAGTTATAAACAGTTTTGCCTGTGTCAACAGTAGTTTTGAAAAATTCATCCTGCATCCGTTTGCCTATAAGGTTTTCGTTTGAGTGGAGGATTGTTGTTCCGTTTTTGTCATAGAGAGCAATAAATGCAATACCTTCCCACATTCCCTCTGTGATGATGTCTTTAAAGATGTTATCTTTTCCCTGCATCGTTCTTGATAGCGATGCCTCAAGGCTTGCTGCAATCCCGAATGCCTGAAGTTTCAGGGAGTCTTCTGCTGCAGTTATGGAATTTCTGTAGGTCAAAATAGTACTGAGCATTGTTGCAAAAGTTGCTGCTATCAGGATAAGGACAAGGTATAGATGATTTCTCTTTGAATATCTGTTGTGCGTTATAGTCATACATGATTATACACATAAAAATGGTCTAAACCCAAATGATATTCCCAGTGTGATTTATGCTCAAGGCATGCCGATGCCTTCAATATGAGCGCCGCAGCGCGGGCATTTTGAATCCTTCATCTTTATCTTATTTAAAAAAAATCCAAATCTCTCTATCAACAGCTCACCGCATGAATGACAGTATGTATTTTCTCCGCCCTCTCCAGGTACATTCCCTTCATAAACATACTTCAGGCCGGCATCCAATCCAATCTGCCTCGCCTTTCTTAGGGTGGCAACAGGCGTCCGCGGTTTATCCATAAGATGGTATGTAGAATAAAACTGGGTTACATGCCATGGTATGGCAGGGTCAACAGATTTGATGAATTCAGCAACCCATCTCAAAAAATCCTCCGAATCATTATGGTCGGGTATGATAAGTGTTGTAATCTCCACCCACACGCCAAGTTCTTTCATGAGTTTAATAGTATCAAGAACTGGCTGCTGCCTTCCGCCCACAATCTTCTTATAAAAATCATCATCGCCTTTCAGGTCAATATTGTTCCCATCAAGATAAGGCGCTATAACCCTCGTTGCCTCAGGGCTTGTGTATCCGTTGCTGACAAATATATTTTTAATGCCCTTTTCATGGGCAAGCCTTGCGCAATCATATGCAAACTCCATAAATATAGTAGGCTCGGTATATGTATACGATATGCTCTTACAGCCGGACAGCTCCGCTTCCCTTACGACTTCTTCGGGAGTCATTTTTAGTCCCGGTATATCCTCATGTTCCTTGGGATACTGGGAAATTTCATAGTTCTGGCAGTGCATGCATCTGAAGTTACACCCGACTGTTGAAATGGAATACGACCTTGAGCTTGGGTAGAAATGAAACAGCGGCTTTTTCTCTATCGGGTCTACATGTTTTGCTATAATCTTTCCATAAACAAGGCTGTACAGCGTTCCCTTCCTGTTTTCCCTGACAGAACAGATTCCCCTTTTGTCAGGCGAGATGGTGCAGTAATGGTTGCACAGATGGCACTTCACCTTTGCATCTTCGATTTTCTCATAGAACATTGCCTCTTTCATAGACTATTTTGTCTTCTTTTTTGCCCTTGTTGATATTTTGATATTTTCTTTTTTGGGTTTAGACTTTCCTGAAGTAGTTCTGCGGGTTTGCCTCTTCTTTTTAACCGTACCTGTTTCGGCTATCTCCACTACTGCATATCGCTCCATTACAATCCTTTCCGCCTCAAGCCAGTTCCCAATCTCACAGCCTTCAATATAGCCGCTCTTTTCATAGAGCTCATATGCCAATTTTTCAATTTCTTCTACAAGGCTTTTGTTCATTTTATCACCCCCTGACATATTAATTTACATAATTAAATCATAGCACTATTTCGTGTTTAAGACAATTTATTCGTAATTTGCCGTGATAATCCATAAATTTCCAATAATGCGTGAGGCATCTGTATCGAAAGCAAGATGTTGAGTTATTTGTTAGCACGCTCCGACCTATCCGCCTGAGGCGGAGCGGGCGGATGCGGGCGGTAACATATACCGTTATGACAGGATGTGCTTAGGTGAGACGATTTACTATCAGGCACAAAAAGGCTAATTATCTTGCTGAGATGCGGATGCCTCACGTAAGTTTGTGAATAATCAAGGCTAAAGGGGTTCTCTGCTGAAACTCTTTCTTAGAAGAAATACTGTGTTACATATCTTATTGCAAGAGAAACTATTATAATGCCGAGCATTAATTTTATATATCGTTGTGGGACAAATTTCTGAAACCTTGCGCCGAGATAGATGCCGATAGTGCCTCCGATTCCGAATAAAAATCCAAGCGCCCAGTCAGGAGTTGTAGATATGCCGCCTGTTGCAGGCATCACACTGTAAAAGAAAACCCCTGCAATTGAGGTTATGAATGTCCCCATTAATGCAGCACCTGCAATAGTATAAACAGGAAGGTGAAAAACAGCCACGCAGAACGGGGCGATGATAGCACCGCCACCTATTCCGTAAGTGCCGCCGATAATCCCCACGATAAACGCTAGGATAAACATGCCGATAGTGCTGTATGAAAACCGCTCACCCCAGAATTCATATTCTATTCTCTTTACTGATACAGATATTGTCTTGACCAATGCGTCTGCAGGGAGCCCTGATGCCACCTTTGACTTTTGCTGTTTTTTAATCTCTTCTGCCCTCTCCTTGAACTTCTTTTCAAGGGCTTTGTTAGCTGCGCTTTTTTCTCTTGCCTTGCCTGTAAATTCATAGAGCAGTCGTACTCCTATATAAAGCAGAACACAGCCCACGAAAAATTTAAACGCCACCGGGTCAGGCAGATAAGAAACTCTTATGTAATAACCGATGAATACGCCTGGCAGGGTGCCTGCAATCACAACCCATGTCAGCGGCCATGCCATTCTGCCTTCCTTGAGATAGCGGTAAACGCCGCTTGGTATTGCAACAATGTTGAATATAAAATTCGTACCGCTTACAGAAGGGCTCGTATAATTTAAAACGCTTACCTGAAAAGGAAGAAGGAGGAATGCGCCGGAAACCCCGCCCATTGAGGTAAAAAATGAAACAACCATTGCAACAAGCGGAGGGATTAATATATTGGTCTTAACTCCGGAAATAGGGAAAACTACGTCTAAAAATTCGAGCAAGGATTTTTCCTTTCTTTTCTTCAGGTTCTTCAGACACTCTAAAACTTAAATAAACTCTATCAAAAAATCAAACATAAAGCTAATTTATTTTTTTTATTTTAATATTACCTTCCCTTTCTTAAATCCTCGGCATGTCACCGCCTTTGCCGAGCTTTCTTTCCCTTTCTATTCTTTTCAGAACACTCCTCTTTATCTTTCCGCTTATGGTCTTTGGAAGCTCATCCACAAATTCTATTTCCCTCGGATATTTATACGGCGCTGTCTTTGACTTGACGAATTCCTGTATGTTCTGCATGAGCTCCTTTGACGGTTCATATCCGGGAGTAAGAATAATGAATGCCTTGATAATCTCGCCCCTTATCGGATCCGGACTCCCGACAACAGCGCTTTCCGCAACTGCCTCGTGTTCTTGAAGAACACTCTCAACTTCAAAGGGTCCAATCCTGTATCCTGATGATTTGATAACATCATCAGCCCTGCCAAAAAAGTAAAAATAACCGTCGTTGTCTTTATATGCTTTATCGCCTGTAAAGTACCATTCTCCTTTAAAAACCTTGTCGTTCTCCTCTTCATCATCTACGTATTGCTCAAATATACCCACAGGTTTTTCAGGTTTTACTCTGACAGCAATAATACCGATTTCACCTGTTGGAAGGGGATTACAGTTTTCATCAACAATCTCAACGGTTAAATCAGGAACCGGTTTGCCCATTGAACCGGGCTTCGCAGTCAAACAGGGATAATTTGCCACAACGGCGGTGGTCTCTGTCTGTCCATAGCCGTCACCAATTACCATGCCTGTTGCCTCATGCCACGCCTTAATTAAACCGGGATTGAGAGGTTCGCCTGCCGATGTGATTCTCCTTAAGCTTGAAAAATCATACTCTGAGAGGTCTTCAAGTATCAGCATCGCGTAAACCGTGGGAGGTGCACAAAAGATGGTTATCCCCTGCGTTGACAGAAGTTTCAGGGTAAGTTTTGGATTAAACTTCCCTTCTGCATTATGCACAAAGATAGCAGCACCCATAATCCACTGGGCATAGAATCCCCATGCAGCCTTTGCCCATCCTGTGTCAGAGAGCACCCAGATAAGGTCTGTTGATTTGGCATCATGCCAGAGCGCTGCTGTCCTGAGATGACCTAAAGGGTAGGAACAGTTATGAAGAACCATCTTGGGATATTTTGTCGTACCGGAGGTGAAATATATGAGAAACGGGTCAGTGGAAGATGCTGCCTCCACATCCTGCCTTGCAAGGTGAACGGAGGCACCGCTCATTATCTCTTCAAAGCTCAGCCATCCTTCAGCTTTCCCGTCAACGAGTATCTTTTGTTTTAATATGGGGCAGCCCGTTGAATGGCATGCCTCTTCCACCTTACTATAGTGGGATGCGCTCGTTATCACAATGTCTGCCTTTCCTTTGGCAAGTCTGTATTCAATATCATAGCGTGTGAGCATGACAGTCGCAGGCATAACTACAGCCCCGAGCTTATGGCAGCCAACCATTATGAAATACCATTCGGGAATCCTCGGAAGCATTATAAATACCCTGTCACCCTTTTTAACGCCAATGCCTTTCAAAGCATTTACAACCTTATTGGACAGACACGAGACATCCCGGAATGAGTATTTCCTCACATCTCTTCCTGGTGCATCCATCCATACCATTGCAAGCTTGGTTCTGTCCTTTGCAAAATCATCAACCACATCAAATCCGTAATTAAAATTCGCCGGCACTTTGATTCTGAAAGATTCCCTTGCCTTTTCGTAATCGTTCATGTCAAAAGAAAAACTCATGTTCACTTCCTTATAGTAAACTATATCAAAATCAAAAAGTGTTTACGATCAAAAATCTCTTTCACTACTGCTGCCGTATCTCATCGGATATATTTCTCCTGCCCGTTTTTGCTGCAAGGATAATCAGCACCACTAACATAACAATACCCCCCGTTACAACTGGAACGGTCAGCACATCCTTAGGCAGATACTTGTATAGTCCCAATACACCAAAAGCGATAAAGACCAGAGCAGCAAACCATTTTACTGTTTGTGCAGGAATCCTTCTGCCCATCATAACGCCGAAAATAATGCCTATCGCATCTGCAATGAGCATCCCTGCGGTAGTGCCTATCCAGACAGGGACTACGGAATTATATTGCACTGCAAGCGCAACCGTTGCAAGCTGCGTCTTGTCTCCGCACTCTGCTATAAAAAAGGCAATCGCAACAATCCAGAACGGATGTATCGTCGTCTGCTTGTTCTCGCATTCTGCGGTATCCCCCCGTATCGTCCATAAGCCGAATATAACAAACGAGACAGCCGCAGCAATATGGATGATGTTCATCGGTATTATGACAGTGAGAAAATTGCCTGCCAGAACAGCGAGGAAATGGTTCACAGCGGTAGCCGCAAACACGCCCCACATCACCGTCTGCCAGCGATAGCGCATTGCAAAGCTCATCGCTAAAAGCTGGGTCTTATCACCCATTTCAGCCAGAACAATAAATGCCAGAGAGGTCAAAAATGCTGTCACGAGACTCCTTTACTACATACAAAAAAGGGCTGCTTGCGCAGCCCCTGAATTTCATTGGCGTCCCCAGCGGGATTCGAACCCGCGTTACCGCCTTGAAAGGGCGATGTCCTGGGCCGGGCTAGACGATAGGGACAATCGTCCCAAAAAATCGCAGATTTTTTGGGAGCCCTGAAATATGAGCCGCGTTGGATTCGAACCAACGACCCACGCCTTAAAAGGGCGTTGCTCTACCAACTGAGCTAGCGGCCCTCAAAATGCGTAATGCGTAATACGTGACAAGTAAAAAACAAAACCCGGAAATAATTATTTGTTACGGATTACGTTTTACGCGCCAACAAGATTATTAAATTACAATTTATATCGTTATTTTGTCAATGAACGGGCTTTTGTGGAGGGTAAAAGACCGCCCTTCAGTATCAATTCCTTTTCCCTGTCATTCAGGGTTGAGACTGCTTCAAAAGTGTAACCTTTTGTCAGGTTTTCAACCGCAAAATCCTGACCGCCCTTGACAGCATCCACAGGATTTTTAATTGACAGCATGTCCCCTTTTTCTATCCTTTCATAATCCCGTTCTGTTTTGAAAAGGAGAGGCAGCACGCCGAAATTAATCAGATTCGACCTGTGTATCCTTGCAAAAGATTTTGCAATAACTGCCTGAAGCCCGAGATACATTGGTGCAATTGCAGCATGTTCACGTGAAGAACCCTGCCCGTAATTCTCTCCGCCGACGATTATACCGCCGCCTTTTGTTTTTGCAGTATTCGCACGGCTGCTGAAGGTGTCGTCAATATTTTTAAAAACAAACTCTGAAATAGCAGGTATATTTGACCTGAAAGGAAGGATTGCCGAGCCTGCCGGCATAATGTCATCCGTTGTTATATTATTTCCCAGCTTTAGCAAGACCTCTGCCTTTATTTCCTGTTTTAACGACTCTTTAACCGGCACTTCTTTTATATTCGGGCCCTTTATTATCCTTACATCCTTTGTGCCCTGTTTGGGCGGAATAATAAGATTGTCATTAATAAGAAACCTCTCGGATTCCTTTGTCTTTGGTATTTTCAGTCCTGAATCTCTCGGGTCAACAATCTCGCCTTTCAGCGCTGTCACTGCACAGGAAACAGGACTTGCAAGATAGACTGATGCATCCTTTGTTCCTGCCCTGCCTTGAAAATTGCGGTTGTAAGACCGTATTGATACATGACCCGAACCAGGAGCGCCTCCCATGCCGATGCAGGGCCCGCAGGAAGCCTCCAGTATCCTTGCGCCTGCGGAAATCATTTCAGCAACTAACCCTTTTCTTGAAAGCATTTCATAAACCTGCTTTGACCCGGGATTTATAAGAAGATTGACCCATTCGGGAATTGTCTTGCCTTTCAGTATTGATGCAATGGATTTCATTGCCTGATATGATGAATTAGTGCAGCTCCCGATGCATACCTGATTCACCTTTCTGCCTGCTATTTCACGAATCGGAACGACATTATCAGGGCTATGCGGCTGTGCAATCATCGGCTCAATCTTGCCGAGTTTAAGCTCGATGATCTCCGAATATTCAGCATTGCTATCGGCTTTTATCTCAACCCAATCCTTTGTCCTGCCCTGTGCTTTCAAATAAGCGAGTGTATTTTCATCACTTGGAAATATAGATGTTGTTGCGCCGAGCTCTGCTCCCATGTTGGCAATAGTCGCTCTTTCAGGAACATTAAGGTCTTTGACGCCGGGACCCCAGTATTCCAGAATCTTCCCGACGCCGCCCTTAACCGAAAGCATTTTAAGAAGCGTAAGGATAACATCCATTGCAGTGACATAAGGCTTCTTTAATTTTCCGGTTAATTTAACCTGAACAACTTTCGGCATATTTATCTCAAATGGTGCTCCTGCCATAACAGTGGCTGCCTCAAGACCTCCGACGCCTATGGCTATCATGCCCATGCCGCCGCCGGTCGGCGTATGGCTGTCTGTACCGAGTGCAATCCTACCGGGTGCTGCAAACCTCTCAAGATGAATTTGATGACAGATGCCGTTTCCGGGTTTTGAAAAGTATGCGCCGAACTTCTGTGCAGCAGTCTGCAAAAACAGATGGTCATCTGCATTCATAAAATTCGACTGAAGCATGTTGTGGTCAACATATGATACAGTCAGCGGCACTTTAACCCTGTCAATTCCGATTGCCTCAAATTCAAGCCACGCCATTGTTCCAGTGGCATCCTGAGTATAGACCTGGTCAATGTTCAGCCCTATCTGATTGCCAGCCTTAATCTCTCCGTATGCTTTATGAGCATCAAATATTTTTTCTACAATGTTCCTTCCCATTTTTGCCTCTCATTAAAAACCGTAATGGGTAAAGCGTGATGCGTAACGAGCACAATGAAAATTTTTACTTCAACCCATTACTGATTACGCATTACTCATTACGGTCTTTTTGACTTATTATTAAATATTATGTTAAAAAACATAAAAAAATCAAACCAATAAGAGGACATTTATGCACTTTTTCCAGTATAAAAAAGGCGAGCTTTTTGCTGAAGACGTCCCTGTCAGTGAGATAGTTTCAAAATTCGGCACCCCTGTTTATATTTATAGCCACGCAACTCTTTTGAGACATTTTTTTGCATACGACAAAGCCTTTGACAACAACCCGCATATTATCTGTTTTGCGCTGAAGGCAAACTCAAATGCAGCAATAATAAGGCTTTTCGCAAAGCACGGCAGCGGCGCTGATGTGGTCTCAGGAGGCGAGCTTTACAGGGCATTAAAGGCAGGCATTCCTGCGAAAAAGATAGTTTATGCCGGTGTTGGAAAAACCGAAGAGGAGATAAGATATGCCTTGAAGAGCAGGATTCTTATGTTTAATGTGGAATCAGAAAACGAGCTTAAAGAAATAGACAGAATCGCCGGAGAAATGAGTGTAAATGCACCGATAGCATTGCGCATCAACCCTGATATAGACCCTGAGACGCATCCTTACATTTCAACCGGCTTGAAGAAACACAAATTCGGCATACCGATTGACAATGCACTGGAATACTATAAACTTGCAAAGAGCCTTAAAAACATTGATGTCGTCGGCATACACAAACACATAGGTTCGCAGCTCACAAAGGTATCGCCTTTTGTTGATGCCCTAAAAAGGATTTTAATACTTGTTGATTCACTGACAGCACAGGGGATAAAGATTGACTATCTTGATATAGGCGGCGGGCTTGGAATTACATACAGAGACGAAGAGCCGCCTGTACCGGAAGACCTTGCCAGAAATCTCCTGCCGCTTCTTGGAAAAAGAAAACTAACACTCTTAATGGAGCCGGGCAGGTCTATCGTTGGCAATGCAGGCATACTCGTCACAAAAACCCTTTACCTCAAAGAGGGAGCAGAAAAGAGTTTTATCATTGTTGATGCAGGCATGAATGACCTTATGAGGCCGTCACTTTACGGTGCCTATCATCATATTCAGCCTGTGGTAAAAAACAGGCGGGAAAAGATAGTTGCAGATATTGTAGGGCCTATATGCGAATCAGGAGATTTTCTTGCAAAGGACAGGGAGATACGGAATGTTAAACAAGGCGAATATCTTGCTGTAATGAGTGCAGGCGCTTACGGCTTTACAATGTCTTCCAACTACAACAGCCGTCCAAAGGCAGCAGAGGTTATGGTAAAAGGGAGTAAGTATGCATTAGTCCGTAAAAGAGAGACATTTAACGACCTCGTAAGAGGTGAATCAATCCCTGAATTTATCTGATTATGAAGATACCTTTTACAAAAATGCACGGGCTTGGAAATGACTTCATCCTGATAGACCGCAGAGGAAAACAGTTCGGAGTCCGGAGTTCAGAGTTCAGGGAATTAAGCAAAAATTTATGCCATAGAAGATTCGGTATAGGTGCTGACCAGATGCTGCTGCTTTATCCTTCGGACACTGCTGATTTCAAAATGAAGATATTCAATGCCGATGGTGGAGAAGTTGAGATGTGCGGCAACGGCATCAGATGTCTTGCAAAATATATATGGGACAGAGGACTTTCAAAGAAAAAAATGCTCGAGATTGAAACGCTTGCAGGAATAATAAAACCCGAACAGGCTGGCAAGCAGGTAAAGGTTGATATGGGTGAGCCGGTTTTTGAACCGGATAGAATACCTGTAACCATTAATCAATCACCCCCGATCATTGATTATCCGCTAAAAATAAAAGACAGGGAATTTAAGATAACGTGCGTTTCCATGGGCAATCCGCATGCAGTAATTTTCTTAGACGAAGATATTGCAAAGTTCCCTGTGCATGTGTATGGTGCTGAAATAGAGAACCATAAGCTTTTTCCTAAAAGAACGAATGTGGAGTTTGTAAATGTTATAAACAAAAACAAAGTGGCAATGAGGGTATGGGAAAGGGGTTCGGGAGAAACTATGGCTTGCGGCACAGGCGCTTCAGCAACAGGAGTTGCCTCAAGGCTGAAAGGACTAACCGGCAGAAAGGTTACAGTTAAGCTCCTTGGTGGAAATCTTGTTATTGAATGGGTAGAAAACAATCATATTTACATGACAGGTCCCTCCGTAGAAGTTTTTACAGGTGTTATCGAGTATAATAAATATAAAGTGGGTAAAAATGTTTGACATCAGTTTTTATCAGATAAAATAACCAGCTTGCTCGTTAAAAGTCTCAAAAAGTCATAATTAAGGAGGTCCAAAATGTTTAAAGGCTCTATTGTGGCAATAGTAACCCCCTTTAAAAAAGGAAAGTTCGATGAAAGGGCTTATGGTGACCTGATTGAATGGCACATATCTCAGGGAACTCACGGGATTGTGCCTTGCGGCACTACAGGCGAGGCACCAACACTCGATTTTGAAGAGCATTACAGGGTCATAGAAGTAGCGGTCAAGGCAGCAAATAAACGCATACCTGTAATTGCAGGAACAGGAGCCAATTCAACAGATGAAGCGCTGACAATAACCAGAAAGGCAAAAAAGCTCGGTGCTGACGGCGCACTTCTTGTTACACCATATTATAATAAACCTACACAGGAAGGCCTTTACCGGCATTATAAAGCTGTTGCTGAAGCGGTTGATATTCCTATTGTACTTTACAATGTGCCCGGAAGAACGGCTGTAAATATGCTTCCGTCAACTGTTGCGCGCCTTGCCGAGTTTAAAAATATTGTGGGCATCAAGGAAGCCACAGGGGACATGAAGCAGGCGAGTGAGCTCATACGTTTGTGCGGAGACAGAATAAGCGTAATTTCCGGTGATGATTTTACAACCTTCCCGATGCTTGCCCTCGGAGGTAAAGGGGCAATCTCTGTTACTGCCAACATAGCTCCGAAAGACGCTGCTGATATGTTTAATGCATGGGAAAAAGGCAATATTTCAAAAGCGAGGAAACTGCATTACAAGCTTGAGCCATTAAACAACGCCATGTTCATCGAGACAAACCCGATCCCTGTTAAGACAGCCCTTGCGTTAATGGGTAAGATTGAAGAGGAATTTAAGTTGCCTCTTTGTGAGATGTCGCCTGCGAATAAAGAAAAATTAAAAGGCGTACTGAAGAATGCAGGGCTCATATAAAAAAGAAGTGGGAAGTGGGAAATGAGAAGTGGGAATACAGGAACCGGAAGTCACCGGGTACTAACTTCCTGCTTCTGTATTATTGCTTTTGCATTCTTGCTCCTGAATACCGGAGCATACGCTGAGCCTCCTTCACCCTATGCCATCGAAAAATTATCCGGACAGAAGGCGCCTGACTTTACCTTAAAAGACCTTAACGGCAATGATGTGTCATTATTTTCGTTTAAGGGTAAAGTTATGATATTGAACTTCTGGGGAACATGGTGCCCGCCGTGCAAGGAGGAGTTGCTGTCATTGGACAGATTAGATCGGATTTTTAAAAATAGGGGGCTGGTAATACTCGCTGTTTCGACCGATACTTCTTTGTCAACAGTAAAAGATTTTATAGCAAAAAACCCTATGGGCTTAACAGTCCTGTTTGATGGAAAGCAAAAAGTTTCAAAAGGGCTTTACAAGGTCTTTATGCAGCCAACGACCTTCATCATAGATAAAAGAGGGATAATATACAAAAAATATTTCAGTGAGCAGGACTGGACAAAACCGGAGATAGCAAGAGAAATCGAGGGGTTGCTGTAAACTGACCATTGCGCTTTATCACCCTTTTTTCGTATGATATTTTTCAATTTGTGTCAAAGAAAGAGGGGGTTCGTTTAACCGATAATGATGCCTATGACATATCGAGCCTGGTTTCAATGCATCAACCAGCAATGCCGGGCGAGCTATCCGCTGAACTCAATCGTCTATCGCTGCAAGACATGCGGCTCATTGCTGGAAGTGCAGCACGACATCAACGCCCTTGCCCATCGTAATGCCAAGGAGTGGATGAAGCTGTTTGATAACCGCTACAAGACCACCGAGTGGCCCTACGGCTCCGGCGTGTGGGGTAAAAAGGAATGGGTCCTGCCGCAGATTGACAATGAAAACATCGTCTCGCTTTACGAGGGCGGCACCAACCTGTTCTGGGCTGAGCGGCTCAGCAGGATGCTCGGCATGGGGGATCTCTGGATAAAACTTTGCGGCAACTCCCACAGCGGCTCGTTCAAGGACCTCGGCATGACTGTGCTCGTGTCGCAGGTCAAGCAGATGATCAGCGAGGGCGCTCCGATCAAGGCGGTAGCCTGTGCGTCCACCGGCGACACCTCAGCTTCGCTGGCTGTTTACTGTGCTGCTGCCGGTATCCAGTCCATCGTATTGCTGCCAAAGGGCAAAATCTCAATTGCTCAGCTCATCCAGCCGATCGCCAATGGTGCGCTGGTGTTATCGCTGGACACCGACTTCGACGGCTGCATGCGCATCGTGAAGGAAATCACCAAGGACGAGCAGATCTACCTTGCCAATTCGATGAACTCTTTGCGTATCGAAGGTCAGAAAACCGTCGGTATTGAGATCGTCCAGCAATTCGATTGGAAGACGCCTGACGTGATTATCATCCCCGGCGGCAACCTTGGGAACGTCTCTGCGTTAGGCAGCGGCCTGCTCATGATGCGCGAACTCGGTCTGATTGCTACACTGCCCCGTATCGTTGTTGCCCAGGCAGAGCGCGCTAACCCGCTTTACCGCTCTTATTTGAATAATTTCGAAACCTTCGAGCCGATACAAGCCCAAAAGACACTGGCAAGCGCCATCCAGATTGGTGACCCTGTCAGCGTCGAGAAGGCAGTCCGTACGCTTAAGCAGTTCAATGGCATCGTCGAGCAGGCAACCGAGGAGGAATTAGCTGATGCTGCTGCGCTTGGCGACACCACAGGTATGTTAACCTGCCCGCACACCGGCGTTGCGCTGGCAGCGCTGATCAAACTGCTCAAGTCCGGCAAGATTGATAAATCCGAGCGCGTTGTGGTCATTTCAACAGCGCATGGGTTGAAGTTCACCGATTTCAAGGTCCGCTATCACGAGGGAACGCTAAATTTCCCCTGCGGCTTCGCCAATAAACCAATTGAGTTACCACCGCGCGTGGACGCGGTCAAAGAAGCACTCCAGCAAGCTTTGCAGAATAGGAGGAAAACCGATGTCTAAGAAGTCGTCAAACTCTAAGAACTGGAAGTCAGCCACACTTGCCATCCACGGCATGGGCCGTAAGCCCAAAGCCCACTATGCAGTCTCCACGCCGATTGTCCAGACCTCAAACTACTACTTCGACTCCACTGCTGAAGTGCTGGAGTTCATGAAGGCAAAGAGTGAGGGCCGCGTAGTGCGCGAGCACGAATACGGCCGTTACGGCAACCCGACTCAGCAGGAATGCGAACGCAAGCTGGCAGCCATCGAGGGTGCCGAGCGGGCACTTATATTCTCCACCGGCATGAGCGCGGTGGTTATGACCTTGTTGGCATACATGCGCCGCAAGGGCCACATCATCTTCACCAACGACTGCTACCGGCAGACGCGCGATTTTGCAACGATACTGCTTGCCGAGTTCGGCATAGAAGTCTCTCTTGTGGATCCGACTGCCGATGCCATCTCCAAAGCGATACAGCCTAACACCAACATTATCTTCACCGAATCGCCGACCAATCCCTATCTGCGCGTGCTGGACATCCCGGCAGTAGTGAAGGTTGCCAAAAAGCACGGCGCGATGACCATAATTGATGCTACGATTGCCACGCCTTACAACATCAAACCGCTAAAGATGGGAGTGGATATTGTGATCCACTCCGCCACCAAGTATCTCGGCGGTCACAATGACCTGCTTGCCGGCGTTGCCCTTGGCAAACACGACCTGCTGAACGACCTCAACCGCATTCAGCGGATGATTGGCGCCACCCCCGGCCCATTCACCTGTTTCCTCCTCGAACGAGGACTGAAGACCTTTGCGCTCCGCATGGAGCACCACAACCGTGCTGGGCTGGCTATCGCCAACATGCTAAAGTCGCACCCGAAAATCGAGGAAATCTGGTATCCCGGCTTGAAGTCGCATCCCGACCACCGAATCGCAGTCAAGCAGATGCGCGGCTTTGGCAGTGTCATCACCTTCCTGCTCAAAGGCGGCGACAAAGAAACCCGCAAGTTCATTGATTCGCTGGAACTATTTCTTATAACACCGAGCCTCGGCGGCAGCGAAAGCTTAGTGACACAGATGGCGACGATGTCATTCTTCGACTACCCCGAGGACTACCGCCGCTCCATCGGCATGGTTGACAA